>NZ_JADEXS020000012.1 GCF_015207005.2 Desmonostoc muscorum LEGE 12446 | reverse complement strand
TTCCCTATTCCCCATTCCCAAAATAATATCTGGCTGCACTAAATCAAGGACTTGTTGCCATTCTTGGGTTCCCCAGTCGGGGTTACAAAGGAAAATTGGGCAATTAGCTGCACAAGCTGCAATAAAACTTGCTAAAAACTTTACTGGTTCGCGTTCAGCTAAGATGATTTTTGGTGGCGTTTCAGACGTTGATAAATTTATTAGTTGTAAATATAATTCTTGAGATAATTGATTAAAATGACGGCTGTCGTAACCAATCAACCAATCATTTTCAGCTAGGTTATTAAGACAGTCTAAAGGTTTTTCCATAGACTTTGAAGCCATGTATCTTCTTGTGCAAAAAAGTGGTCGATGCCAAAACCAACTGCCCTGTTATTTCGGGATAATTCTGCTGCTAGTTGGAGTGCTGCAAGTCTGGCGATCGCAGTTTCAAAGACTGATGAAAAAACAGCATCAATTTCATGTTGTTGGCAAAAGTTTCTCAGACGAGATGGCGATCCAATTATCCCAGGTTTAATCACAAAAATTCCTCGCCAACCTTGCTCATAACAAGCAATGAGTTGCCCTAGTGTGGCCACAGATTCATCTAAAGCGATCGCAGTTGCATAACACATACTCAATTCCAACATTCCCTGAAATTGTTCAACGGGTAATGGTTGTTCGATAAATTCAATTTCTAGAGGTAGTTTTTTATTCGCTTTGAGATTGTCGCAAGTCCACAGCCATAAGTTAGCTTCTTCATAGTTGAGTCCACCGTTAGCATCTAATCGCAGTTTGCTAGAAGGTGGTAAAGTCTGTGTCAATGACTCAAAAATTTTGAGTTCATCAGCGATCGCATTCACACCAATTTTCCATTTAAACGTGCGATATCCTTGCTGCCATAAACTTTCCCATTGACTTAAAGCCGCTTCCCCAGCTGGTAGTAAGACACTGTAGGGAAGGGAAGAGTTAGGAATTAGGAGTGAGGAGTTAGAAGTTATAAACTTATCTCCCCTATCTCCCCCATCTCCCCC
>NZ_JADEXS020000011.1 GCF_015207005.2 Desmonostoc muscorum LEGE 12446 | reverse complement strand
GTGGGAGGGACAAGCGTTTAAGCTTAAGTTGACACCAATGGCAAGACGCCCACCCCACAAGAGTTAATTGGATATTTTTTTATTTGTCAGTCCCTTAAGATAAATTTGTAAACAAATATTAAGGCTTAATTTTCCATGAGTTGGTTTTTTCCTGGGCTGGGAGTTGTCCTAGCACTACTAACGCTCTCACTCACACTGTATCTAATTACTGCTCGTCGTTATCAATCATCTAATTCCGTAGCTAATTCCTACGATCAATGGACTGAAGACGGGATTTTGGAGTTTTACTGGGGCGAACACATCCACTTAGGTCATTATGGTTCGCCGCCGCAACGCAAGGATTTTCTGATTGCCAAATCTGACTTTGTGCATGAAATGGTGCGTTGGGGTGGTTTAGATAAATTACCCCCTAGCAGTACCGTCTTGGATGTTGGCTGTGGAATTGGGGGTAGCAGTCGCATTTTGGCACGGGATTACGGCTTTGCAGTCACAGGTATTACCATCAGTCCCCAACAAGTTGAACGCGCCCAGCAATTAACTTCTCAGGAACTTGATGTGCAGTTTCTTGTGGATGATGCTATGGCACTTTCTTTTCCAGATGCAAGTTTTGATGTAGTTTGGTCCATTGAAGCCGGGCCACACATGCCAGATAAAGCCATTTTTGCCAGAGAATTGATGCGGGTGCTAAAGCCCGGTGGAATAATGGTTTTAGCTGACTGGAATCAGAGAGACGATCGCCAAAATCCGCTCAATTTTTGGGAGAAACCGGTAATGCGGCAACTATTAGATCAGTGGTCTCATCCCGCTTTTTCCAGCATAGAAGGCTTTAGCGAACTTTTGGTAGCAACGGGATTAGTGGAGGGGGAGGTAATAACAGCAGACTGGACACAACAAACCCTTCCTTCTTGGCTAGATTCCATCTGGCAAGGAGTCATTCGACCAGAAGGATTGGTGCGTTTTGGTCTCTCTGGTTTCATTAAATCTCTGCGAGAAGTACCTACCCTGCTACTGATGCGGCTAGCATTCGGCACCGGTCTATGCCGATTCGGGATGTTCCGCGCCACAAGAGCTAACTCGTTGCCACAATCAACACGGCAGACAGTTTCCATTGAAACTGCTTAAGTT
>NZ_JADEXS020000010.1 GCF_015207005.2 Desmonostoc muscorum LEGE 12446 | reverse complement strand
CCTCATTAATCTAGCTTACAGCTATTTTCAGGTAAATAGACCACGCGGCAAGGGCACAGCAGTGCTGTGCCCCTACGACAGATGTGGTTCAAATACATGAAAACTGCTGTAAAGACTCGTTAACAGTGTTCAAATACTCCCTCATCCCCCTCATCTCCCTCATCTTCCCCACTCCCCACTCCCCACTCCCCACTCCCTACTGACGATTCGCTCTCTCTTGGGGAATAATCTCGGTTACTACTCTACCGCCAGAATTTCCACCTTTGACAACAATATTTTCTGTTTGCAAATTACCAACGGCTGTTTCACCGGTAAAATTTAACGGTGGGTCAATTTGTCGATAAACTATATTTCCCTGAGCTTCAAGTAATTTATTGTCTAAATACCAAGTTAGTTTATCAGATCTCAAAGACTGGCGACGCTGACCAATGGCGTTGACGTTACCTGTTAAATAAACCGTTTTTTGCGGTATTTTCATTTCACCTTGATTGGCGGTAACGATGACATTTTCCACTCGCTGGAACATGCGGGTAGGGGAGTTTGTGGTGATGGTTTCTGTGTTCATGTTCCAGGTCATAGAGTTACTAGCTATTTGCAATGGCGGGTCTAGTAAATCTAATTGGGCATTTTTTTGGATGGTGGCAATTTTGGTTTTTAAGTTGACTTCGGCTGCATTTCCTTTGCCGCGATCGCTAATTTTATTATTTTTATAGCGGTCAATTTCAATGGGGCGATCGGCAATTAATTTTTCTTCTTTAATATTCCAATTCAAATGCTCTGTTCGCATTTGCAGCTGGGGATCGGCGGACTTTGCTATTACTCCTCCAGAAAATTCCATCCGTTGTTCCCGAGTTTTAACTCGCGCTTCTTGTGCTACTGCTTGTAGTTGTTTATGAGTACCATTAATTTGGTTGCGGACAATCAACAAATCTTCTTGGGGATGCCATTCTAGTTCATTACCCTGCAACACAATTCCATTTTTCGGGTCTGTAGCAAGTATTTTTCCCTTGAGAAATAGCTGCTTTCCATTTTGTTCAATGTCTGCTACATCGGCTTTGACTTGGTAAACAACTTTACCATCTTGGTACAGTTCTCCATAGGGATTTTCCGCCTGACCAATTTGTTTTTCTTTGGTGTATTTTGCCCGTTTAGCTTGGACTTTCCAAATCGGTCTTCCGACTTCATCTGCTTGTTCTAAGGTGACATCAAAGAATGTCAATTTACTATCTTGGTTAGATGAATCAGGAGTATTTTCTGGAGAAGCTGTGGGAGATTTCCCCCCACAGCT
>NZ_JADEXS020000009.1 GCF_015207005.2 Desmonostoc muscorum LEGE 12446 | reverse complement strand
TCTCCCCGCTCCCCCTGCTCCCTCATCTCCCCCTGCTCCCTCATCTCCCCCACCTCACCTCCCCTTCAGCGGTGGTTGGCTGGGTTGGCTGGGCTATGATGTCGCATGGGAAATTGAAGAGCTACCCGCTACTAAAATTGATCCCCTGCCATTTCCCGTAGCTTTTTGGTACGAACCAGATTGTTTTGCCGTTTTAGATCACGCCGAACAAATTCTTTGGTTAGCGGCCAGCGATTCTAGTGGACTCAATGAATTAGAGAAAAAATTAGTAAACGAAGATGCAAATAGGGACATACAGGGAGAGGTTCTGAATGAATTCTCCGCGTCCCCGTGTCCCCGTGTCCCCGCATCTTCTTCTCCTCCTCTTTTTTTGACATCGCAGTCAGATTATGAAACAGCTGTCAACCAGGCGAAAAAATATATTCAAGCTGGAGACATTTTTCAGACAAATCTTTCATTGCGATTTCAAGCGTCTACAGCAGCTTCTGGTTGGGAAATTTACCAAACCTTGCAAAAAATCAATCCTTCTCCCTTTGCCAGCTATTGGCAAACGCCTTGGGGAGAAGTGATGAGTTGTTCGCCGGAACGCTTGGTATTGTTGCAAAATCGACAAGCCGAAACCAGGCCGATCGCCGGGACGCGATCGCGTGGCGCAACCCCACAACAAGATATGCAACTGGCACAAGATTTACTTAGCAACACCAAAGAACGTGCAGAACACATCATGCTCGTGGATTTGGAACGCAATGATTTAGGCCGAGTTTGTGAATGGGGAAGTGTTGTTGTAGACGAATTGCTGACAATTGAACGATATAGCCATGTGATGCATCTTGTCAGCAACATCAAAGGTACTTTAAAAGGCGAATCTACCACCATTGATTTGATTCGCGCCACCTTCCCAGGTGGCACAATTACAGGTTGTCCCAAAATCCGTTGCATGGAAATTATCGAAGAACTAGAACCTGTGCGACGCAGCTTATTCTACGGTTCCTGCGGCTATTTAGATTGGCGCGGTAATTTAGACTTAAATATATTAATCCGCACCCTGCTATTGGCCCCTGAGAATGAAGGTGGGGGAGATGAGGGAGCAGGGGGAGATGAGGGAGCAGGGGGAGCGGGGAGAGAAATTACTTTCTCATCCTCCTCATCTCCCTCATCCCCCCACGCCCCACTCAACATCGTCTGGGGACAAGTTGGCGCGGGAATTGTCGCAGACAGCGATCCTGAGAGAGAATGGTATGAATCTCTGCACAAAGCTCAGGCACAGCTAGCAGCGCTGAAAATCTTGAATAATCAATGAAGGGAGTGGGGAGTGGGGAGTAGGGAGTGAGGAGATGAGGGGGATGAGGGAGATGAGGGGGATGAGGCAGTATTAAGATCAGTCGTTTGAATATCTGAGCTTTAAACTTCTAGTTTTAAGCTAATCCGCCTTTAAGTTGCATAATCCTTAGCCTCAGAAAGACGCTCTTACGCAAAGAAGGGAAGACGCTCTGATGCAATTTGAAT
>NZ_JADEXS020000008.1 GCF_015207005.2 Desmonostoc muscorum LEGE 12446 | reverse complement strand
TCTACATCTATTAGCCTTGAACTTCAGCTCAACGCTGGTGACTCAATTCTGAATACAGAATTCAGAATTCTGTATTCTTCAAGTAGTGTATTCTGCGTTAATCCTCACGTAGTCATAACTCAAATCACAACCCCAAGCTTTACCTGTACCATGACCATTGCCAACGCTAACGGAAATTAACACTGTATCCTCTTGGAGATAAGCACCTACCGCAGCTTGCTTCAAATAGGTGCTGGCTGCTGCACGGTCGAATGGTAATGGTTGCCCGTTTTCTAACATTAAGAAATTCCCTAGCTTAATTTGCAGGTTTTCTTGCTCAAAAAGTACACCTGCGCGTCCAGCGGCGGCGGCGATACGTCCCCAGTTGGGGTCACGTCCAAAGATTGCAGATTTAACTAAGGATGAACCAGCGATGGTTTTGGCTATTTGTCTGGCTGAGAGTTCATCATGGGCGCCAGTCACTTCCACTTCTATAAGGCAGGTTGCACCTTCACCATCACGAGCGATCGCTTTGGCTAAATGCTGGCAAACTGCTGTTAACATCGCTTCTAATCTCTCTGATTCTGCACCCAATTCTGTAATTGCTGGGGTGCGAGATTGACCGTTTGCTAGGGCGATTAAGCTGTCGTTAGTGCTGGTGTCACCATCCACGGTAATGGAATTAAAACTTCTATCAGCTGCCCTGGCTAACATCTGCTGCCAAAGGGCTGGTGAAACCGCAGCATCACAGGTCACAAAGGCCAGCATGGTTGCCATGTTGGGGTGAATCATGCCGGAACCTTTGGCAATACCACCAATCCGCACGGGGCGATCGCCTATAGTTGTCTCTAAGGCAATGGATTTTGGTACCAAATCTGTGGTGATAATCGCACCGGCGGCGGCATCTGAGCCTGTTTCTGATAGTGCTGCTACTAGCTTTGGAATCCCGCTTCGCAAAGCATCCATCTTAATTCTTTGACCAATCACGCCAGTAGACGCCAATAACACAGATTCAGACGGAATATTCAGTGCTTGAGCTATTGCCATTCCCGATTCTAGGGCGTCAATCCAGCCTTGATTTCCTGTAGCGGCGTTTGCTTGTCCAGCGTTGCAGAGAATAGCACGAGCGCTATGTTTAGCTTGCAAGCGTTGGCGACAATAGTCTACACAAGCAGCTTTCACCTGGCTAGTGGTGAATACACCCGCTGCGATCGCTTCCACATCTGAAAATATCAAAGCTAAATCCGGCAACCCCGAAGGCTTCAGTCCTGCGGTAATTCCCGCCGCCTGATATCCCCTTGGTGCTGTGATGCCACCTGTTATTTTTTGCCAATCTGCCATGATTATTCCTTACAACGTCATGAGTGCTGTTAGCGGTAGCGGGGCGTTTAGCCCGTGATGAGTGCTGAGTTAAGAGTTAGGAATTAAGAGTTATTCTCCTTACCTTTACGTCTCCTCATCCCCGCGTCCCCGCGTAAGAGCTTCTCCCCACTCCCCACTCCCCACTCCCCACTCCCTAGTTGCTTTGATTGTGAGTTTATTTGCTGATGGCAATAAATAATAATGCACCACTTGGCCGTTAGCATAATTATTTTTACCTTTCTTATGACTAAAGACAAATGCGAAAAAGGAGAGCTACTTAAGTCGCTCTCCAGATCATCAGGGTGCATCTACTTACCAGAGCATACCATTTTTGGTATGAGGGTTGTCACCAGTTTTATTATGAAGATTCCGTGAAGAGACACCGGGAAAATACTGAGATGCGGGCATGGGGCATGGGGCATGGGGCATGGGGCATTGGAGGTGTGGGAGGAGAGAGAAGCATAAATTCTCTTTCTCCCCACAC
>NZ_JADEXS020000007.1 GCF_015207005.2 Desmonostoc muscorum LEGE 12446 | reverse complement strand
GAGGCAGGGGGAGAAAGGATAACCAATGCCCCATGCCCAATGCCCAATGCCCAATGCCCAATGCCCCATGCCCAATGCCCCATGCCCAAAGTCGGCATACTTTTCTACCGCGCCCATTATTTAGCGGGAAACACTAAGGTAATTGATGCTTTATGCCAAGCTTTAGTACAGAAAAATTTACAACCTGTGCCAGTTTTTGTTTCGTCATTGCGTGAACCAGATGTTCAAATTGAGTTGAGTGAATTTTTTCAACCCAAAGAAGGCGAACCAATTGCGCTGCTGCTGAATACCACCAGTTTTTCTTTAGCAAGGTTGGAGAGCGAAACACCCCAAACCGAACTGTGGCAAAAATTAGATGTGCCTGTATTCCAGGTTATCCTCAGTGGCGGATCAGTTGAACAGTGGGAGTTACAGTTTCAAGGACTTTCTCCCCGCGATATTGGGATGAATGTAGCGCTACCAGAAGTAGATGGGCGGATTATTACTCGTGCTGTGTCTTTTAAAGCAGTTCAAACTCGTAATTCCGATTTAGAGACAGATGTGGTAGTTTATGAACCAGTGAGCGATCGCATCGAGTTTGTTGCTCAACTAGCAGCAAATTGGGTGCGTCTGCGTTCAAAACCACCCCAAGAGCGGCGAATTGCCCTAATTCTGGCAAATTACCCCAACCGCAATGGACGCCTTGCTAATGGTGTGGGACTCGATACCCCAGCTAGTTGCACAGAAATCCTGCAAGCTTTACACCAAGCCGGGTATCAAGTAGAAAATCCACCTGCTCAAGGAGATGAGTTGATTCAACGGCTAACATCTGGCGTAACCAACGATCCGGAAAGTCAAGAATGGCATCCGGTGCAGCAAAGTGTCTCTTGGACAGAATATCAAGAGTATTTCGCTTCATTGCCACCAGCCGTGCAGCAAGGTATTAGTGAAAGGTGGGGACTGGGGACTGGGGACTGGGGACTAGGGACTGGGGAAAAGGAAAACGGGGGAGACAAGAGCAATATCCAATCTCCAATCCCCAGTCCCCAATCCCCAATCCCCAATCCCCAATCCCCAATCCCCGTTCCAGGAATTCAACTCGGCAACATTTTCGTGGGAATTCAGCCACCAAGGGGCTATGATAATGACCCCAGTTTGAATTATCATGCGCCGGATTTAGAGCCAACTCATGCTTATTTAGCTTTTTACTATTGGGTTAGAGAATGTTTTGGTGCTGATGCTGTAGTTCATGTGGGCAAACACGGAAATTTAGAATGGCTACCCGGTAAAAGTGTGGCTTTATCAAGTAATTGTTACCCAGAAGTAGCTTTCGGCGCACTTCCCCACCTCTACCCGTTTATTGTCAATGACCCTGGTGAGGGTTCCCAAGCCAAACGTCGCGCCCAAGCAGTGATTATAGATCACCTGACGCCACCCATGACTCGTGCGGAACTCTACGGTTCTTTGCAACAGTTAGAAAATTTAATTGATGAGTATTATGAAGCGGAAAGTTTAGATCCTTCCCGTTTACCAGTGATTCGCGATCGCATCCGCGAATTGATTCTTCAAGAAAATTTACATCTGGATTTAGGAATCCAAAACGCAGAAATTTTAAATTCAGAATTTTTAATTTTGAATTCTTTAGATGGTTATCTTTGTGAACTCAAAGAAGCTCAAATCCGTGATGGCTTACACATTTTTGGGCAATGTCCCCAAGGACAGCAACTAAGGGATTTAATAGTAGCGATCGCTCGCATACCCAATCGCTATTCTTTAGGCATTACCCGCGCCATAGCCCAGGATTGGGGTCTAGACTTCGACCCCCTCACAGCAGACTTGTCCATGACTAGTGGTCAATATTCAGTAGTCAATGGCACAGAATGTCGCACCATCGGTGATATTGTTGAAGTCCTAGAACAACACGCCGCCCTTTTAGTAGAAAAACTCATCAGCCAGAACTCAGAACTCAGA
>NZ_JADEXS020000006.1 GCF_015207005.2 Desmonostoc muscorum LEGE 12446 | reverse complement strand
AATGCACAAAATAGCATTATTACAAATGTAATTAATTACAAATATACATTTGTAACTATAAATTGACTATTTTACCTAGTCATAGTATTTCAGTGACTGAAAGTTAAATTAATTACAATCTTGTCTAAGGCTGGTTGTGATTTGAAGAGAGAACTAAAGCATAGATTTAAACTTATGATTTCTTTGTTTAGGTCTAAATTTATTGATGATATTTGTAAAAGTAAGAAAAAAAAGTAAGAAAAAGTTTGACTAGCCAGTTAAAAGGCTTAAATAGTAAGGGTTTGGGTCGCCAATGCGGTGCAACCTACTTGTGCGGTCGAGGGTTATAAAATTCCTAAAGTACAAAAAACTTTTTTTCTACAGTGACCTCTGAGAAGCCATTGTTCTTATAAAGCAAAGAATGATATAAATTTTCTACCCAAGGAATGATTTAAATTTTCTACCAAAGGAATGATTTAAATAGTTATATCAACTTATAAACATGAATTAATACCAAATTGTCTTTGGTTGTCATTCTGAGCAAAGCAAAGAATCTTGCCAAATGCTTTAATACACTATATTTAGCTTGTTCATGAACATATTCATCTATGGGCTTGGAATGCAACCACTTTTGGTGGTCATCATCACCATAATGGACATGATCACAATCACCGATTGTAGCCGATGACTGTAAGAGCTTGTCAAGGAATAACTTTGACATTCATTGAGTAGTGAAAATCTAATTTCTTAGGAGACTGTTTGTAATTTAAGGAAATGAGAGTGATGGCAACTCGGATCGCAAAAATCAATGCAAATGGACGAGTTCACGATGATGATTCTGGTGATGTGTTTGGTACTGATGAAGAAGAAGCTTACTCTTTTTCCAAAAATGTCACTCTTGAGCAAGGCGGATTTTCAAAGTCTTATGAGGATTCGAAGACGGTCGATGGAGAAGTACGCCTTACTATTAAACTAGATATGCAAGCTGATGGCGCTGGGGTTATTACTGCATCTGGAGTAGTTGAACTCTGGGAAGGTCCCAGTTGGAATATGGGAGGTTCAAAGGGAATTGATGCAACAAATATTATGCTAGGTGAAACGAAGTCTGTTTACGATGGGCGTGTAGATGATAGTGAGGGTGACTGGGCGACTGTGAAGCTGGAAATTCAGAATGCTAACGGAGTGTAATATTAGCTGTTCTGAAGTACGATTATTTACGAGACTCCTTCACAAGCTGTGATACTCAGAAATCTATAGTTAATTCTTCCACCACAGCCCGTCGAAAGCAAGAGACGTGCTATGAAAGCGCCGTCTAACAACTTCAATGCACCGGAGTTTACAGCTTCCTGTTTCTAACAGGCCCAGAAGTAGGAAGCTGCTGCCAATGACAGCACGGTTCGGCAACGCATCATCCAAGAGTCTATCACCAGTTACCCTGGAAACTGTCCCTGCCTCTACAGCACAGATCGGGCAGATTGAATGTCTCTGCACCCGCATGACGTAGGTGGCGGCAGGATTGCGGATGAGATAGCTGGATAGGTCAATTTCATCTTCCAGATAGCCATGTACGCTAAGAAATTTAATAAACTTCAACCGAGCAAGGAAGTTGCGAAACATTGGCAGCCAAAATCCCTATAAATGGAGCTTTTGGGCAAGTCAATCAATTCCGTTTCTTAACTCGCTTTCTTAAAACCGCCCAATTCCATAGTTAATTTCATCATTATTACTTGATGGGTATTGGTTAAAATCTATGTTAGGCGATCGCTTCAATGAGCGCCATTCGTCACATCAATATATATAGTCATTGCGCTACACGTTAGGGCTAATACGTGGAATACAGGACTGAAACTACTTACCAAACCTGATAGTCCAGCAATCGTCTCGCAAATCTGGCGGGAGTTCTGCGGGGAACTCATCAGTAGCATCTATCATGATGCTAAAGTGTTGATCCGCGTATTTTCCTAACCTTTTGATTTCACGCAGCCATTTTGCAAGGTTCTTACCCATAAAATCAGGATTAGACGTATCGAGAATCAATAGACGTACTCCGCTACTAGCCATCCGTCGCAGCCGTTTTTCAATTTGCTTAGATGTAATTGATGAGGGTTTGATGCGGTAGGGGTCAGCAACATTGAAACTCATGACAGCTACACTGTATCGACCTTCTTTTATTGCATCGCCATTATCAATACTGCCCATGAAAATGAAAACTTCGTGGTGAGGGGGGCAGGATTCGTGATCGACAACGTTCAAAACGTTAGTGGCCATTTCGCTGTTTAAATATTTATAAGTTGTCTCTTCGTCCAGCCACAAAGTTGCAAGCCCATCTTTTTCTGGGTAAATGAATTCATCAATGTCTGGGCGAAACTGTCCAACATTAATTAAGGCATACCCTTCGCCAAACTCCCGCTTCATGAAGTGTATCTGCTTAAACGCCTTCGCCACAAAACTTGTATCAAGAAGCACTTGTGAGCAGAAGTCATTTAAAGCTTGCTGCAAAATTGAAATAGCATCCACAATAAACAGGACTGTACTTGAAGTTGATGATAATAACTCATTCTAGTATGTTTAATTGGCAGAAATTTCAGCGATGTTGTTCCACGCAGCACTAACTCAAGCAACTCTTAACAAATAGGCGGCGAAGCGGAGTGTCTGCCGCTGCCTGCAACAAATTGGTTGGCTCCAGGAGTGGATTTGTGGCAGTGGCAGACACCGACTATTTGAGCGAAGCGGTTAAGAGTTGCGCCATCGCCTAGAGGGAGAACCCTTTACTTTGTCTGATTGATTGTTGTTGCTGTTCTTCTATTATCTGTTGCAATACGCGATCTGCTTTTTGCCAAAGCATCAGGTCTTCTCTCTCTACTGACCCAATATGAATAGGTGAATACTCAAGCTCACCTGACTGGTTTCGGTTGACAGACACCCGGAAAATCTCACCTCTTTCATCATGGTTAAACACCAATTCTCTACCCTGTTTCTCCAGAGTGGCACGTTTGAATCTAAGGCGATTTGAGCTAGTTTCTCTTAATTGCCAGTTGATTAATTCAACAGCAATAGGCACAGCCATCGCTAAGAATTCCGATTCTTTACGCTGCTTTTCATCGAGTGACTGTTCTGGTTCTGGCTCAATAGTTGCCAGTTGATTGCTAGCGATTAGTACCAATGCCCTAGCTTCATCAGTAGTCCATTTAGCTGGACTGGCTTTGATAATTTCTTCAACATCCCGGGCGGAATTTTCATCTTGAAGCGCCCGTATAGCAATTTCTTTATCTCGGTCAATCACTAATAAGTTTTGCAATTCCGTACTGTAATGCTTGTATAACTCTGCTGATTTACCCGGGGTTAGTTGGGGTTTAGCTTCGACTATACTTTGAGGTTTATTAGACGAGACTGGAGATATTAGCTGCTGTTTATTTTGCTGAATCGGGGCAGATTCTAGCAATTTATTTAGGCGTTTAATTTCGAGTTCATCCCGTATAGGGTCATAACTTATCCCCAATTCGGTCTGAAGCTTTTTAAATGAACACTTATATTTATTGAGATTACCTCCCTGTTTCCACAGGAGTCGGGGCGAACCATCTTCATTAAGTGAGCCGACATCAATACCAAACTTAATACCCCTTACCCCACCGTGACCGTAATAACTGACGATGGCTTTAACTTGATGCTCTCTCCATAAACGCTCAATTAGCTGAGGCATCGTGGGTTTATTTACTGCCACTTGCTCAATTGCCCGTCGCATTATTTCTTCGCCTGGAAGTCCATCGCGCTCGACTCGTTCAAGTTGATTCCGGGTCATAGCTTTTTGCTTACTCTCCCAACTGCTTTGGAGTTGAGTTAGCTGAAATTCTCGCTCTAGTAGTCGGGCAGAGTGTTCAGAGTGGGCGTAATTGTTCCAGGTACGAATAGATTTACCATCTAGATTATTGACTCTAGATGCAACGATATGGGTGTGGTCATGTTCTTTATCAGAGTGTCGCGCTATAAAGAAGTCATAAGCTGGCAGTTCTGATTCTATAAAGTCGTTAACTAGCTGTTTGAGTTTGGTGTCGTCTATTCTTTTATCAGGTTGTTTAACTTGGGATTCATCACCTTGAAGCCGCGATAGTACAATGACCGATGCCAAATGACGTTGGGATAGATTAGCTAATTCGTCATCATTTAGCGTTCTATCATTTTTCGGTACACTAAGCATTAAGTGATAGCATGGGTCTTTTAGTTGGGGGTTAAGGTGGGCTGATAAGGTAAACTGCTCTACCAGTTCATTAGTGCTTTGACCGTACATATTCCCGCCAATAATTTTGGCTTTCTCTTTCTCAAGCACATATTTAGTAGTACCGCGAAATGATTTGTTAGCCTTGACTTTGGTAATCATTGCCCTGCCTTTCTAGCGATGCTTGAGTGAGTGATTGGCGAGTATGTTCTAAAAGGACTGTCAATTCTTCAATAGTTTTCAGATATGATTTCACCTCATTACTCAGGGGTTGGCTACCAATTTTTACAGCTTCGTTAATAGCTCTAGTCTGTTGATTTAGGTTGTTCCCAATCTTCTTTAGCTCGTAGATAGCCTGTCGGTTCACTTCGGGAATGATTAACTTAGGATGTGGTAAAGGGTAGTCAAATAATCTCGCTCTTATATAGTCACTTTGCACCACTCCACTGCAACGCTGCTCTAGTCTAGCTTTCTCAGCATAGCTAGCCCTAAACGTGATGGTTACTTCTCGCTTTTCATCTGGTGCAACTGACCGATTGGTTAATGTGTCAGCTAGTTGATTGCTAAGATTGGTACGGGGGTCTGGCTGCATAACTAGTTAGGAGTTCATTTATCTGCTTATTTATTTTTTAACCGGGTTATTCGCGCTCCGCTGCGTTAGGCGCGGAGCGCCGAGCTTCTTAGGCGAATAACCCGGAACATTTAATGAAGTCGGAAGTAGGAAGTCGGAAGTCGGAGGTGACAAATTTCTATTGCTGAATGAAAGGTTTTAAATCTCATTTCCTATAATTTACTAGTTTTAAGTTGAGGTTAAAATCCCCATTTACTAACTTTACTTCCGACTTCTGACTTCCTAATTCCGACTTCGTTTCCGGGGGTTTGGGGGACACCCCCAACAAGCAAACACGCCGCTTTACCCGGAGGGTAAAGTAGCACAAAGTGCGTTACGGCGTATTGCTTGCCTATGCCCCCACGACAGGTTAGGGTCAACCAGAACCAGGGGGCACAACGGGAGACTGGGGGAGTCCGAGACTGTGGCGAACCACGAGTGACTCTCTGCAATTTCCTCGGTGTAACCGAGGGCTGGGTCTGTTTAGCAATGCTGCAACACCCTTTGATATCAGAATGTTGATTCATGGGTAACTGCTTTTTTAGACTAGTCTACCTCACGAAGATACAAACCCTTTTCTGTTGATATTCGTCACATCACGACAAGAAACTTAAACTTTTTCTGACCACGTTTTTTTTACAATGGAGTAATTTATTACTAATGCTGAATATGTCGCGCAAACCGAAAGCTGTCCCTTTATCAAAAATCGAAGATATTCAAACCAGTCTCAAACAGAAAGCCGCGACTCCTAAAACTATCAGCCTGTCAGATTTAGTTCTCAGTTTGGCTAAACCTATTCAAGATATGTTAGACGCTGGCTACTCTTATGACGATGTTTCTGATGTGTTTAAAGGTCATGGGGTAGAACTGGCGGCCAGTGGTCTGAAGAGTTTTCATAAAAAGGCAACAACAACAAATGATAATAATTCAAGTAATTCATCATCATCTAAAGCGGTTGATGAATCAGTTAATTCTGACTCCGAGCCAGAATTAACTGATTCATCAACCTCAAATAATGACTCGGCTTTACCAGTAGAACCGGATAGTTCACCAATTGATAGCAGTGAACCATCCGGCTCATCATCATCTAAAACTAGTAAACGAAAGAAAACAACTCCTAATACTTCTTCCCAATTTAATATCACTGATAGGAGTGAATTATGAAACGTATCGTGATGATACTAGGGGGCAAGGGTGGTACAGGTAAGACTGCCTTTACTCGCTTGCTATTGGATGTAATGCACAATAAAAGCATTAACTATCTAGCTTATGACGCTGATACAGAGAATCCAGAACTGTATGAGTATTATCAAAACTTTGGCTCAGGGGTAAGGCTGCTGAATTTCCTAGAGGTGGCAGAGGCGAAACGCTTCTTTACGGAAATCAAAGCCGAATCACCCGACTCAGTAATAGTAGATATGCCGGGGGCATCAAGCAATAAAACTAGGGAGATTATCAGTAAGTTTGGGCTATTCAAGATTGCAGGGGATTTAGGTTATCGGGTAACGCTGGTGACTGTGCTTAACCTTGGTTATTCAGTGATCACTAGCTTAAAAACTATGGCTGAGTTCTGTGGTGATAAAGCTGATTATGTGGTGGTAAAAAATCTGTGCTGGGATAAAGGTTCAGGTTTTCAGCGCTGGGAGAACAGCAAAACATCGGCAGCTATAGCCGAACTAAAAGGTATAGAAATAGAGATGCCAGAGCTAGACTACTCGACCTTTGACACGTTGACAGAGAAAGGTCTACCTTACTCGGCTGCGACTGAAGAGAATGGTTTTCCTTTTGGGGATTACCTGCTAGTGAGTGGGTTTTTAGATCAGGCTAAACCAGAGCTTGAAAAGGCTGGGGATTATTTAGGGTTGCAGCAACCTCTTGTTGTGGTTCCTGCTGAGTCGAACACTACAACTTCAAAACAAGCAAAAGCCACTGCGTCTACTTCTCGTCGGGGTCAAAAGAAAACTAATGAGCAACAATAATAATGGCAACGGCAATCACAGCAATCCTCATTCTGAAACTGCCGATTCAATAGAGAGCAGTGACCTGGGTGAGGTGAAGATAGCATTGGGCAGATTATATAGAGAGTTTGAAAATTTTAAGCAATCACAGAAAACTGAACGCGAAAGAGATAGGGCAGAGTTACAAGCATGGGCGCAAACGAATTTAATTCAGAATCAACTCCTCAGCAAAGCAATGGTGACAATCGAGATGCTGACGGGGGAATTGAAGAATCAGAATCTCTCTTGGAACGAGTTCGAGCAGAGCAACGAGAATTTGAAGCAAGAATTAACTCACTTACTGAGTCAGTCACAGAGTATAAGCAAATCCTCATCGACATTAGAGAGCTTAGAATTCAAAGGGTTAAAGACCGAAATCTCGCAGTTGAAGTCGAACTGGAACGACCTGTTGATTCACACTCAGAACTTGACTATGGTGATTCAGGAGTTGAAGAACACCCCTCCCCCCAAACCCATCACCATAGAGAAAGAGGTTTATCGCTCTGAACCCCTAAGCCAATATGGAATGATGGGGTTGATTACTACAATGTTTGCTTTGTCAATGTTCTTCGCACTCAATCAATTTATTCCGGTAAAAATCTCGAATGATTTCAATAACTATCTACAAGCTATATGGCAGCGTACTGGTTTTACTAATACCAAGTTACAGCGCGTTGAACGATATCTAGGTAGTGACTCGAATCAAAAACGAGGTAGAAGATAATCCAGTAGCTAATGCCAATTAATTTACTGATATAAAGCAGTATTGGTTAGGGATAGTCCAGCTATCCCTAACCAATACTGCTGTCTTGATATCTGTGGTTGATGTCTTTGATATCAGTGTAACTAAATGGCTTTTTGAGATAGCAGTGATATTAAAAAGCAGTAAACCCTAACTTCTCGCTACCTTTCAATTGGTTGGATTCTATAAGTTGTGCAATCGCACTCCTTAAATAGCGAACGCTAGGTTTATCTTCACCCCACTTTCGGCTATTTCTAATCGCAGCAAAGCTGACTGGTGTTGTAACGGCTGAAGTAACAATGTTTAAAATCTGCGACAAATCAACCTCAGAAATACTCACGAATTCTATCTCTGCAATTTCAACCTCTTGGGTAGGCTTTGAGAAAATAGACTCCAGAAAATTTACTGCGTCATCTGGTGCAATTTTCTCCCCTCTGGGCATAACTGCTGGCTGGTGATGCTGCACCAGTTCCGGGAAGAATTTGAGTAATGTTCTTGCTGGATCTGGCTGACCATTTCCTGGGTGTAACTCTATCTTTAGCCAGTCAGGAATCATGCCGAGATTGCCACCGCTAACAGGTTCGGCAAAGTTATTAGGGTTGGCTTTGAAATATTCCCCACTAGCAACATTAATTTTTCGCAATCCACCAGCGCTGACAGACTGAGCTACACAACCAATGAAGTTAACCGATTGCTTAAAGGTGTCTGCTAGTCCTGCTGTGGCCTTGCCAACCACAGAAGTTAAGTTTGAGCCATGCAAGACAATGATTAATGTACCGCCACATTTGGCGAAGCGACTCAGCAGATATTGGATAGCCCAGGTGCGATCGCTCTCATCAAGTAGGGACAGCAACCGCATCGCCTCATCAATCACAAGAAGTAAGTTTTTGTGGGAGTAAGGTTCACTTGCATCTAAGCCTTTAAGAAATTTAAGCAAGTCACGGGCGACTAGTTTATCTGCCCCGTCCGCATCTTTTTCAGGGTATTTAAGAGCAGAAATCAGATTGCAACTAAAGGGGTAAACATCCACCCCGGCTGTAAAGTATTGGGTGTTTAATCCCGAATCTAAAGCTAGAGATAATGTTGCCAAGATTGCTGCTAAGGTTCCCTTACCACCTCGCTGAGTGCCAGCGATCGCTATCACCTGGGAACTCATCATGTCTTCTATTTGGAAACCACTTTGAGTTAAAGCCGCGATGAGTGCGTTTGCTCTATTCGCCAGAGGGAGATGAGTTATAGTCTCTGGTACAAGCCCATTAGCTGATGGCTGTAATTCTGTAGGTCTAGAAAATTCCGAAGCTTGGGGACTGTGGCGAATATCTATCTGTGGTGAAGTTAATTGCTTAATATCTACGGTTGGTGGTAACTGGATTTGAGCTTGTGCGATGGCGCTTACCTCCAACCGATTCACCCGACTGTCAATCGTCACATCTTGTAAATGGAGAGCCATACTTTGATAAGTGGGTAGCTGACGACCCTTGAGCTTGCCAAACCAGCCAAACATCCAGCGATAAGCATAAAAACGTTTTCCTGGCTCAACTTGGGTTAAATACTGGACAATATTTTCAAATTCAGCATGAAGAAAGGCGTACTCTTCTGCTGATTGTCGCTCTAGAAATTTAACGGTATTAGCAAGATGATCCGCTTGATAATTGCTCCGAGTATCATAGTCACCGGTACGAGCTAGAGCGTCTATAAAGTTGCCACGTACAAATGGTATTGGTGCAATTTCTTTAGTGCGATTGGAGTGTTCGACAACAAACCATAACCACGCAGCACCGCCAATTAAACCACCAACTACCGCCAAAGGATTGACCGCATAACAAACCGCTCCAATCCCCCCAGCCAGCAAACCAAGTACACGGGTCATGTCTGCTTCGTTCTCAGAAACTCGGGCCATTTCAAACAATTGCTCTTTTCTCTCTTGCAGCCATTGGGCGAGATTTCCGGCTTCCAAGTGAGACAAGCTAGGATATGATTCGCGCAAATGTTCAGTTTCTTTGGTTGTAATTTTTGGGATATTGTTACTTTGCATAAAACAAATGCCCTGTTGAGTAGTGAGTGCCGCTCGACGAAGATAGTTGTTGAGCGGCACGAGCTTTAATCTTTAGTCAATCGCCAGATGGCAAACCCAATTTCACCCGCCATCATTGTGCCGATATTAAATAAGATGCAACCCAAAATCATGAATGGGGCTGTGTAGTCGAATGGGTTACGAGCTGCAAAGGTGGTGACAATATCGAACACCCAAACCGCAATCACAACTAACCCAGCACTAGAGCGATCGCGTGTCCCTGCGGTCTTGTAGTCTTGCCAAAGTTGGCCTACCAAGTCAATCTTGCCACTAGGCTTGGTTTCAAGCTCATAAACCATGCTGACTTTTCACGGGATGTGGAAAAGAAAGAGTAGTTCGCGATAATCTATCGCGAACCACTTGTTATTCTTTATTATATTTGGAAGTTTCTTCGACTAAATCTTTTAAACCCTGTTTGAGAGTCTCAATTGAACGATCTAAAGCTTCAATTTTAGTCCTTGCAGTAATTTGTTCAATGGCATCTATGTAGGCTTGACTACCAGCCTTACCTAAATGCTTGTACTTGGATAGCTTGCCATCATTTCGAGTCGTAAATATTGGTGTTGTAGCATGTAGTTTATAGTACCAATAAAATTCTTTACGCCCCTTTGCTAGGTAACGAGCGATTCTACAACTAGGTGGCGCAACAGGCGTTGAGTCGTGTATGGCAGCTACTTCAAGTTCCAGACGCTCCTTCATCGAGATCACAAAATCTATACGCTTGTGTAAATCCTCTTGGGCTATGGTTTTTCGGTCTTTCGACATCAAATTAACTCCTAGATTCGCGACTTGTTGTCGCGAACCATATTCCTCCTAACAAAGGCGAGTAACTAAAATCAATATATTGATTTTAGATTTTCATGTAGCAACCAACCTTGGCATAAAGTTTCTAATTCCAACCAGCCTCGCCACAAAACTTGTATCCCAATAGGGCTATTCTTCCTATGTTCTAAGTATCCGCCGAGACGTGCAATTGCTCTAATTGCCCAGTCAACTGTAAGCTGTATCTGCTTTTTTTGTTTGGGTGGAGTACTAGCAAGTAGCACGTCCATTTGTATTTTTGTTAACACCAATTCTGCTGAACTGTGCGGGGAATTCCGGTGTAGATAAGTCATTCGCAGTAATTGTGCCGCAATCACTGTTAAAAAACCTAACATTGTTGACATACTCTCCCCTGCCAAGCGGTAACTTTCCGCTTTACAGCCAGATTTTAGTATTTTGTGATATTCTTCTATCCGCCAGCGATACGTATACCATCGAAGAATTTGAGATGCTTCTGTCTGTGTTGTTATTAACTCGCTTGTCAGTAGCATCCACGTAATTGGCTCACATCCATCTGGCACATTAATTTCTGTTGCAAAGAGCGCGTAAACGTTAAAATTGCCTGACTTTTTTAACCGAGAAGGAGGATTTATTGATACTGGACAATACCTGATCTCCAAGGTGGCAGTTCTTTCTTTTCGCTTTTTAGTTTCAGGTAATTCAATCTCTTTTATAAACTGCACTTTCTGGGATGTTACATACTCCCATAGATAAGAGTTTTCTCCTTCTAAACAACGATTGTGAGCGGCTCTGACAACTACACCTGTATTTTTATTTTTACGTTGAAGTGCGAATACTTCTGCAATATCTCCTTCACGGTCAAAGACATGAATTACTCTTGAGAGTAGTCCCCCATCAGGCATTTCTAAACCTTTAAATAATTTGTTTACTTTCTGAAAAACTTCAACCCATCGATAAGATTCTTTCTCTTTAAAAGCTCTATTCTTGGCGATTAAACGTTCTTTTTTTAATCGCTTTTTTTTTGCCGTAGATGTTTCCTCTGGTGGTGGAGATGCTTTGTGCTGTCGATGCCACAATTTCTCCCATAATAGTCCTAGTGGCTGACCAAAGTCTGGGTCTAGTGCTAAAGAACTATGTAAAATTAGTCCGTTCCCACCATTGCCCGTAGGCCCATAATCATCTCTTTTTTCTAATATTTTTTTATAATCCAGATAAGTAGTATCTCCTACCGCTAATACTATTGGTATGCCATAAATCTCTTGTGCCGTCTGTTTAAAAGATGGTTGGGTCAATTTCTCAAAAGTTGTTTTGGGGTTAGAAAAGAATTCGTAGCCACGTTTGAGGTCACTAGCGCTTTGAAATATTTCTGATAGAGGATGACCATATTTTACTTTTAAAGCCTCCGCAATTAACACTGCTCTGTCGGTCAGACGTTTGTCACCAAAATCACAATCGCGGTACGGGTTTGCTTCTAATAGTTTCATTTGCACCCCAAAATACGATACTACAAGCACCTTAATATTAGAGGACGCAAATTATCTTAAGTCCAGAGGATTGGTTCGCGACCAGCTATCGCGAACCAATCCCCTTTTCCACATCCCGTGAAAAGTCAGGGGTACTAAGGGGATGAAGAAAGGCAAGAAGCAGACCCCGACACCAGCCAAGGCTAAATACAATTGCTTCTTGTACATCTCACTGCACCATTGCTTTTATCAATGCAATTTTTTCCCATTGCTTTAACTCATGCAGTCGGTTCCATGCTGAAGAAGCTTCGTTGCTAGGAGGCTCATCAGAGTCACACGCTAACCATGCTTCATGGGCGATTCTTCCGATTAACCAGAGCGTGTCTGATTCGCTCATCTTCTCTAGTCCTTCGCCCCATGTTTCACACATATCTTTAATGAGTGCATTGTCGTGAGAGAGGGAGTAATATCCTACTGGGTGCGCCATTTTGGTATCCTTTAATGTGTGTACTGATTTCATCTCTGATGCAAGTCACAAGTGCGAACGCTTTTCTTGACCGGGCAAGCGTTCGCACAATTAATCTTCATCAGAACTGTTAGCGAGTTGTACTTTTTCAATGCCATCTAAAACTTCAGATATTGATTGAATGGCATCATTCAAAACCAAGTCGTTTGATGTAGTAAAATGCTTCGATGTTTGTAGCCGACTGTATTCGGGAGTAGCTTGAATCAATCTTAAAGTTTGCTCAACACCAGCAAGGATGATGACTATTTCTTCTGTGCTAATAATGCTGTTCATTTCGCGCCTCGCTTGAACGTGTAACTTACTCTTATTAAGGTTTAGACTGTTGTACAACTTGTGTGATTGCGCCAGATGTAATTGCAAGAATGCCGATAGTTCCAGTTGTTAGCGCTCAAATCGTTTTTGAGAGCTAAAGTAGCCAAAACCAAAAGCAGATATTAGACCAATCACAACTGCGGTAACTGACTGAAACTTGATATTATTCACCCCTCAAAGCCTCTAAGTTATCTAAATTGATTTGACGACCGTTGTTAACGCCTAACCTTTCTTGCACTGCTTTTTCTAATGCCTTTCTCAGCCAATATGCTGGTGTAGTTCCATCCATATCGGCTAACATTCTGATGGCTGGAGTCAAGTCCAAAGGGACATTGTAATTAAGCCGCTTGTTTAACATCAATTTCACCTAAATAAAGTTTTTTCATCTCTGATAAAGCAACGGTTCCAGGATTTTCTGGAATCAACAAATTACTTTCGGGAATGCAAGATTTAAGTAATCTTTCTTTAATCAACATCTGCACAGGCGCGATCGCAAATGCACCGCCACACAAAGTTACTTTGCTGCGTCTGGCTTTCACGGATACGTCATCTAGGGCATAAGCCAAGGGAGAATCTTTCATCCATGAATGAATCGCGTTCTCTAACTCAGCCCCGATGTCTTCCCCATCAGGTGCAATCGCACTTATGCCGTTATCGCCAACGGTTGCAGTTTCTAAAATCTCGCGCAGTTGGGAGGGGCGAATCATTTTAGAAGAATCGGTGTTGCTCAATGCTCTGGAGAATTCTTTGATTAGTGTGGCAACGCCACCGCCACCATTGGGACTACAAGTTACCCGCTTTGGTAATTTGCCGAGATTACTGTATTCGCTGATTGTGGCTGTACCATATCCAATATCAAAAGTATGGAATTGTTTATCGTCAAAGCGTTCGCTTGCCCAAAGTGACGCGCCATATCCCTCTGGAAATCCCAGAAAGCCAAGCTTTGAGAAGCACAAACGGTATCTAACACCATCTACCGCGATCCACTTGCATTGTTCAATGGCTTTTTTTAGTTCTAATGGGGAAGCTAGGGAGAGCGTTGATAAACGAATGTGCAAGGTTCTACGTTTGTTGCTTGTGCCTGTAGATAACTCAAGCAGATTTGGCAGAGATGCGATTGCGCCTAGTGCCAGTAGGGGGAAGTAGTGTACTTTGTGATTCTCGGAATCACTCATTGCTATGTACTCTTTACCTTGCAGTCTGGCGGAGCTACCAACAACCCAATGCTCTACAACATCTTTGTTGTTTTCATCTTTGGCTCGGCTTAGGCTGAAAGCTCCTAATTCTCCAAATGGCACTGATGGTACACAACACACCAGAGATTCAGTCTTCATCACTGGTGTTGTGCCAGTTTCGTTGTTAACAAAAGCCTGATATTTAATACTGGAGCGCCCAGCATCTAGCATCAAATGAATTACCTTTTTTGATGGCATTGATGCTTTCTCTGTTATGGTTTCAGGCTCGTTTATGTTGGGTGCGTTCGCGCTTATAGATGTTGGTTGTTTTTCAGGTCTTGACATATCGTTTTACCCTCAACTTTTTATCGTCACTGTCACAAGCAAAAGTAGTCGTTATCAACTAACGTTTCATGTTTCATGTTTCATGTTTCTGGCGGGTGTAAGTGGCGTTTCACGGTTCTTGTGAGGCTGAAACATTGATGCAACCGTTGAAACTGTTTCATGAAACGTATCTATGAAACACTACTGAGTATCTTGGCTCCCAGTAGCAGTAGTCTGTGACAGCATCGAATTTTGCAAAATCTGAAGTAAAAGGAAGTTAACGACCTCTGCATGGTCATTAATGCCTAATTCCTGCGCTTTATTGCTGATAAATGGGTGTAGAGATTGCCTGATTGTTACTCGCATAAATTCTCCTCAAAATAAATTTGCAGGCTAAAGTCGCCAAGAATATGTGTATCTTGTCTCTCGCTGGCGCTTTTGCCTTATATCTGCCAATATAACAATGTCACGACATTGTGTCAACACGAGAAGCAGATAGTAAAATAATTAGATATTGTGTAGGAGAATAGATTTACATGAACTCAGTAGATTCGATGGTTGATAGACGACGGAGCGAAGATTATAGGCAGTTAAGCGGTCATGTGCCAGTTCCCTTGTATCGAAAATTCAAGGCGACATGTGCTGAACGAGATGTAAACCAAAGTGAGGCCCTCGAACAAGCGCTCGCACTTTGGATAGAACAACCTGCAAAGCAAGATGGTGCCGCATGACCGACAACATAAAATGCGTCTTAATCTTAGATTAAGGTCAAGTTGAGGCAGCATCAATAAATTGAATTGTTTTTAGTCACACTACTAGTATTAATATAGTGGGGTATTTATCTGGTTTTTAATGTTAGTTAAAAACTTGTAAAAGCTTTGCTATGTATTGGCTTGAGGAGAATAAATAAATTGTTTTATTTTATAAAGTTGAGATATTTATTATTTTTTTGTCTGAGATAATTTACTATGTAATAAGACTATACCCTTAGTTCATCTTTTCTAAGTGTCATGTCACCCGATATACATAAGAAAAGAATGCCTCCCCAAGACTCAACTTGTGTTCAGCAAGTTGTTTAACAGTCCTAGAAGACACCCAGTCATTTTTATCTCTATTAAATTTCTTTATAACCTAATGTTATCAGTTCCTAGTACTTCTTACAACTTCCTACAACAGGTTATAGAGAAATTTAATTAAAACTTTGGTGAATCTTCGGGGGAGGTAAAGCCCACACAATTTACCTCACAAGGATTTCACAATGGTAGCCATTTTAAAAGGACACGAAACCGTTGGCGGCTCCGTTATGCCAGGGGCGTTCGCCTCCTTCGACATCCGAAATTTTCAAGATCAGCTAGAGCCTTCCAAAGCTAAAGATAAGTTTATTTGTCCAGTTTGTGGCGGGAATGACTTATCTATTGTCCCAGAAACCGGGAAGTACAGATGCTTTAACGGCTGTGAGTGTAAACACGTCAGAGAGGCAATTAAACCCTGGGCTGAAGTGGTGGCAGAAAGGGCAGGGGCTAATTACACTCCGTCCCTAAACCGTTTGGCTGCGAAGCCTAAGAGAATCTTGCCCAAACCAGCACCAATTCCAGATGGTGAATTAGGTTTGGTGATGTTGACCTCTACTGTAACAGATATACCCCAACCGAAAAAGTTAACGAGTAGACCACCAAAAGATGTTGAGGGCAGTGCCACCGAAACAATTTATCCTTACTCAGAGTCGCAATGGGTGGTTCGCTACCAGTGGCCAGATGCGAATAAGGAGAAAGGTTACAGCAAGACCTTTCGGCAATGGCATAGGCTTTCAGATGGCACACCCCAAATGAAAAAAGGCGATAAACCTTGGGGAGCATATCGCATTGATGAAGCGATCGCTGCTGCTAAATCTGTGACAGGAACCCCGGCACTACTCCAGCATGAAGGCGAGGGATGCGTAGAAGTTGGTCGCTCACATGGTCTTGCTGGAATTACGTTTCAGGGCAGTGGATGGGATAAGAAAACAATTACCTCGGAATATCAACGCGCAATTGAAGCAGGCATAGGATTAATCGTTTTTCTGCATGACCCCGATGACACTGGCTTGAAAAAACTCCAGACGTGTTCTGAATGTGCTGCCGAAGTAGGAATTGCATTTATTGGAATTAGCCCCAATAGCATCTGCCCCGATTTACCATATAAATCGAGCGACATTAAAGAAATTTTGGGGCAAATGGAAACACCAGAATTTATCCGCAGGTTAGAGCAGGAGATTCACGCAGCTGTAGCAGAGCGAAAGCAAGCAGAGCGATCGCTTGAGTTGGCAGAATCCGAAACTCTTGAAAAAGAAGTTACGGAAAAATCTAATTTCAGTATAGATATTGACCCAGCAGACCCGGAGGCATTCTACAAATCCGTCTGCCAATCCATGAATTTACCCTACTCTAACTGCGTGACGGCGGGTACTTTTGATGGCTGGGCTTACCGAAAAATCTTTCCGAAAACTGAATGGATGGTAGTAAATTCATCCTTTTACAAGTGGTCACAAGAGAATAACCAATGGCAGCACCAAGATGATAATAAAGCTTACAAGCTCCTCGCTGACGCTGGAGAATCCGCTTACAAGCTCTCTTACACAAAGACATTTGGCTGGAGAATAACCAAGCCTTACGAAACTAACGCACACAAGGAATCTGCCTTTAAATATTGCCGCAGTCGCTTAGAACCAGCAGAACCACTGCCAACCAATACTCATTTATTAGGGTTTAACAATTGTGTTGTTGATTTGCGAACTGGTGAAGAAATGCTTCATCGCAAAGATTTTTACCTCACTAATATTATTCCCCACGATTACGAAGCCAACAAACCATGCCCAGAAGTTTTTCTGAAATTTATAACTGAGAGCTTTGGGTCAGAATTGGTTGAAGTGATTCGGGCGTTCACGAGTATGTTTTTAGACCCAACTGCCCCTTATGGTCGGTTTCCCCACTTAATTGGCTTAAGTGGTGGGGGCAAGGGGACATTGGGAAGGTTTTGGAGTAGTTTGTTTGGCGAGTCCGGCTCTAGTAGCGCCACACATTTTGCGGATATTTCTACACCGGAAGGACGGCATCAATATTTAAGTGGAAAGCGGATATTTGGATTCCCTGACGTAGGAGGTTATGCCGAAGGAGTCCGAGCTTTTTACGAATTAGTTGACAATGGGCCAATGAGCGGACGCGCTTTATTCAATCCAGTCGCTTATTCAATTCAGTGGTACATTCGGTTTTGGGTTGCCTCTGTAAGTCATCTACAGATCGAAAATGCTGGCGACGGCTGGATGCGTCGAGCTTACCCAATTCCAGTAAAAAACCGAGATGTGACTCCTGACCCCGACTTGTGGTTGAAGCTACAAGAGGTGAAGTCGGACATCATTTCTTGGGCTTTAGCAATGCCACGAGCAGAACGCGATCGCATTTTGTTATCGCCTCCTTCTTCAGATCGGGCGAAGAATCTGGCGCTAGAGGCATCTTTGTACGGGGACTCTACCAAATCCTTTGTAGACTTGTGCTTACGCCCCTCAACGACCGAAACATTTATCCCACAAAGTCGTTTACACAGTTGGTATGTACTTTACTGCCGGGAACATGGTTATGCTCCTTTGGGGATGTCCAAATTTATTAGCCATTTAAAAACAGTCTTGCCCCACAACTTCAAGGAACGTAGCTGGACACCCACGGTCAACGGAAAGCGTGAAAGAATTCAGTCCCACTTTGCATTCATTGAACCACTGGCTGGGGTATTTGAGATGAAAGTACCGGAGGGGCCACCGGATTCTTCACTTTCCAGGGCGGAATTTTGGTATTGCTTTAAAGATAAATGCCTTGAAGGGGGAATAGAGGAATTTGATGAGTTTTTTCATCCGATAAAAACGCCAGAACCCTTACACAGCTTACCTGTCCACCCTGTCCACCCACTAAATACCCCTCGTTTTGACCCTGGACAGGCTGAAAGCCTTACACAGCAGGGCTGTCCACCCTGTCCAATTGTCCTCCCCCAAGAATTAGCATTGCAAAAAAAAGATGAGGAAAATAATGAAAGTGAAGTTAATCAATTCGTTGATGTAATTGATAACCCTTCAGTCCCCCTAGACTTTGTGGACAATCTGGACAGCCTTGCTGTGACTGGGTTTGAGCCTGTCCAGGAAGTAAATCTTGCTGAAAACTCTTTGGACAGCCAGGACAGCCATCCTGTGACTGGGTTTTCTCCTCGACAAGATGGTGAATTGATAAATGCACGAGAAAGCGAATTATCTCGCCCGTCAGTGAAAGTTGGGGATAAAGTTGAGTTTTTCAACGACAGTGTTCGCAAGTGGCAAGTCGGAATCATTAAGAGCGTTCAACTAATGTCTTCATATTTTTGTAGCGCAACAATTGAGTATCGAGGCAATAAGTGTAAAGTATGTCAATTAGAAATCTTCAGAAGTGATTGGATAAAATTTCTGCATTAGGGTGTTAAATCAGTTAACAGTTATTGTCACCGATGTAAAACCCGATTAGGGAATTTGGCAGCATCGACAATGCCGCCAGTCATGTAGACAGTCGATAGACAATTAAGATTGAATTAGATTGCGATTTCTCCCCTATTAACAATCAAAGAACAATAATCATGGCATCTGCTGAACTTACCTCGCTTGAGTCAACCCAAGCAGTACCGACAGTTGAAACTCCATCCGATGAAGAGCAAGTAAATGTTGATACGTCAACATCAACAGAAATTGAATCGACAGCAGCAATATTTCAAGCTGTTGGGGTAATTACTGGGTCGGTCAATTTCAGTTCAGATGGACAAAGCACTGTTACTATCGGTAGCTATGAATACCCACTTTATTACTCGAAGCGACAATGGAATGTATTAAACGCTCTCAAGAAGGAAATAGAAAATACTGGCAACCAGAATCAGCGTTTGGTTGTTTATCCAAAGGCAATTCACTTTCCACGCAAAGAGCAACCGCATCGCATCGCTTTTCAGTTAGTGGGCTTTGACAGAGGGCGAAAAGTAGATGCAGTTTCAGGAGAGTTAGAAGACCTGGAGTTTAAATTATCAGGATTATGGCAGTTCATTCCTGTCTGCTCTACTCCCTGTATCTCGGTGTTCCGAAATTTCTCTGATGAAAGACTCGAATTTATTAAGCAGGCCGAACCTGCCCGAAAGGTGAAATTCATGAAGGCTAGTCATATACCCTTGCTATGGAAGGATGCACCCGTCCGACCCTTCAGATTTAATCCCAAGGTGGCTAAAGAGGAGCAAGGACGCGCAGCCTTTGTGACAGTCAAGGCTAAATTTCTGCCAGGGCGTGATGTCTTCGGTTTTGTTGCACTGACTGCGCTACCACAAGAAGCTGCACCCAGATTTCTCAAAGCGTCTAAGGAGGATAAAGCCACAGTGCAACTTGCAGCTAAGAAAGCGCAAAGAGCAGCAGCACCACCTGCACCAAAGAAAGGTAAGTCAAAAGCGACTAGTCAGGATAATACCTCTGTGCCGCGTACCAAACCATTACCAAAACCAAAACCAAAGTTAAAAACGGGTGAGTAAAACCGCTTTAAAGTTTTATCAGTCAACGCCATCATGGGGTTATATCTGTTGTGTGGCCCCCTGAATAAATAAATATTTGCAATAGTCGAGTCAGCCCTGACTGGCGCTCACGTCAAATTAGGGTTTTCGCTTGCTACGCGGTCAAATTGACAGAAGTTAGCTTTTCTCCCGCTTTGGGCGTACTTTTAAGCCAAGTTGGGTGTATAAGGCATCACCGTGCCAAGTGCGATCGCTCCTGGCGATGGGGATGGGTCGGCGTATGGGTTAACTAGCCATTAGCAGAGCAACTAACTCTTGCTTTTTCTTCTTACCGAATCCAGAAACCCCTTGTTTTTTAGCCATATCTTTGAGTTGTGTAAGTGTCAAGCTACTCAAATTAATATATGTAGCAGCTTCTGGTTTAGCAGCTTCTGGTAAAACAACTTCTGGTTTTGATTGAGGAGTAAGATAAAAAACCTCTTTAAGTGCGTCTAGCTTCTTTCCTTTGGTTATGCCACACTTTAGCTTTGTAATTGGCTCTAAGGTTGTCCAAGATTTACGCGGGGCATCTTCAATACGATTAGTAGCAATCGACAGATTTACACCAGCCATTTGACTGTTAGGCTTCTCAATAAGGTACTGCAAAGCTGCCTGAATTTCATCTCTGCTTGCGGTTGAAAGATTGATTTTAGCTACAGATTCACCAGTAAGAAATTTAGTCAACTGAAGTGTTCGTTCACTGTTATCTGTGACAATGCACCAAACCTTTTCTAGTCGAGCTTCTTCAGCAATCGCATAAACAAATGAGTTGCCGATAACTTTATACTGATCTTCCTCAATTTCTGCAACAATTACTGGAACCCAATTACGTCCATCTGACTCAATTAATTTTTTTGCAGATGCTTTAACTAAAAACTCTGGCACATCAATACCTTTCTCCAGATTGATTTTATCCATCGAAAGGCACATCAAATTCCCAATGTTGCTGACGCTCATAGATATAAACCTCTTATTGTAAAAAGTATTCTCTTACTAATCCCAGATAATGCCCACAGGCTGTTTTATTCTTAAAAACAGCGGGGACATGACTAAATGCAGCACCTGCAATATGTGCATAGCTAGGTATATCAAAAATGTGAAGGTCTTTCCTAGCCGAAGTTGTTTTAGGGTAAAAGTATGGTGTTAGATCAATAGGATTAGGTTTCTTACTTTTGGCTTGCTCTATAATTTTGTCTATTGCTTCTTCTGCTGTTTTTTTAGCTGGATCAGTGATAGATTCACCATTGTAAAAGATGGGCAAGGGGATCGGTCCACCATCTTTCCTTACGTTTTGGATTTCGGGAATAAAGCTTTCAATAACTGTAGCTGCATTATTTAAAGAATATATGCTGTTATGCTTAGTGGGAATTAAAACAACATCTGCGGCGTAAATTGCACTCTGGCTATAAAATACCCAGTTTGGGGGAGAATCTATCAAAATATAGTCATATTGCTGTTTAAAAGATTCTAGTGCTTGTCGTAGTCTGCCATAATTTATAAGTTGCCGCAGGTTTGCTTCTGGGAGATTTTTAAGCTTTGCGTCACTTGCAATAAAATCAAATTGCCATACAGAACCAGATTTGTATGAAACTGTAAATGAGTTGATTAAATTCTTTGGTATTTCTTTGCTAGTATCATTTACTAACCAAGAATACAAACTATCTTCTTTGACTTTTTGACCTAGCGAGTTGGTCAAATCCTGTTGATTAGGGTCAAAGTCAACAATCAGCGTTCGCTTTCCTAAGATCGTCAACATAGCGGCTAAATTGAGTGTGGTTGTAGTTTTACCTACGCCGCCTTTATTGTTATAAATTGCTATAGTAAGTGCTTTTAGCGGATTTTCTATTTTCTGCTTAATTGCCGAAATAACTTTATCTAGGTTGTCTGCTGTAATTTCTATACAAGGGGTTGCTGGGTAGATAACTTTGCCATGTTTTCTAAATAACTGGATATAGTCGCCATTGGCTATAATTCCCCATTGAGCAGTTTTGCAATTTGGGGCAAGTAAATAATGTTTGAGTTGATTAACTGTTGACTTATATTGTGCAGCTTTTGGGTGTAAATTTATATTCCTGCCTTTTACCTCTACCAATAAGTAAGGGTTTAACTTAGTCTCAATGAAAGTGTCGTTGTCAGAGTTCTTGCGAACAGCGTAATCAACGGCATTGCCGCCATTTCCTGTACTAAATCCTGGAATAGTTTCAGTTACGTCAAAGCCGAGTATTTTTAATAGTTCTGTGATAAATACACTACTAACTATCGGCTCGGACGCTCCATTAGGAAGATTTATTAGCGCTTGTCTAATTTTTGAAAAGTCCATAAAATTCAATATGTCTACGCAAACTTAGAGCAGCACATAGGCTGGCTCTCTACTTAGTGTATTCAGTAACTTTGCAATTGCCATTGCGCTCATTACGTAGATTTAAGAGATGATCGATTTTCTGGATATCAAAAAACACCTCTACCTTCTCCTCTAATTCCGCTTAATCAGGGTCAAATCGTTGTAGGCTTTGGATCACAGGGTCTACAGTCTGGCAATGAAAATCAATTGGCACTTAGCGCCTTCTTTCTAACGCAGTCAGAGATATACTTAATCTTCAGTCACGGATTAGACAACGACCGCGATCGCAACGAGAACACCGCAGGCATCGCAGACTGACTATTTGGCATTGAGCCAAGATTAACGTATTTATCAATTGATAACTCTTCGCAATAACTTCTCAGTGGCTTGTCTGTTAACGGAGTAATAGGGATCGTGGCGTAGTAGACTGTCCATAATAGATCGCGTAAAGCGGACAGTAGCTCAAAGAGTAATGACGACCACCCCGCCAGGACGTAAACCCAACAAGCACTACAGGTCTAGAGAATACCTTACACCAACTGAAGTGCGATCGCTACTTGATGCGGCACTTAATCGCCCTGCCCGTTATGCTCACCGTGACTACACGCTGATGCTGATGATGTTTCGCCACGGGTTGAGGGTGGGGGAAGCTGTAGGTGTAAGCTGCGGTTTGCGCTGGGATGCGGTGATGTGGGGTGAACGTCAGATTTTTATCACCAGGGAAAAAGGCAGCGATTCTGGGGTGCATCCCTTGAGAGATGATGAGTTAACTTTGCTCAAGGAACTTAGAGAACAATTTCCTGATAGCAAATATATTTTCGTTTCTGAACGTGGTCAAGTGATGTCCACTGATGCGGTGCGGAAGTTGCTAGGGCGGCTGGCTGTGCAGGCAGGACTTGATATCAAAGTTCACTGTCACATGATGCGCCATGCTTGCGGTTATTATCTGGTAAATCAGGGTTATAACACTAGGGAAATCCAAGACTTTCTGGGACACCGCGATATCAAACACACTGAAAAATATACCAAGCTGAATGCTCGACGGTTCCTGAATTTTGATTGGGGGGATTTGTAAAATTTTGACCAAGAAAGGCAGGCGTTGATATAGTTATAAAGTCTGCTTTGCTTGATAGTCACTGTATATAAAGCGGTTACTTACGCCCAAGGTGGTTAAACTTAACAGCCTATCGGATGTTATTAATTGCCGTAAATAATTAGTATTATTTATGATTTATACTCAGTGTTAACGATTAAAATATTTTGTATTAAAACATACTTCATTGATGGAAGTATGTTAGTAGCTCTGGTTGGTTGTGCCGTAGGGTGGCTGTGGGTCTTGGGGGAACGGGTGGGGTTGTTTGACACTGCTTTTGGATTGTTCCTGTATGTGATTGGCAATGTATTTGCCTTAATGGGATTAATTTGGTACTTTTCTAAGCGCCTCTATCAATTAGATATTAAGCGCCTGCGGGCTGAAGAAGCACTCTCTAAAGAGTTTCAGCGAGCCGAATCCGCTTTGCAACAAAGCTCAACCCGTGCCAAGCAGCTAGAGATTTTTATGGAGATAGTTCCGGCAGCAGTTTGGATTGCTCACGATCCACAGTGCCATCAAGTGACCACAAACCTTGCTGCCTACACACTTACACGAAGAACGCCAGATTTAATTATGACGGCAACTCCTGCTACTGGAGAATACCCCTTTCAGTTTAAAATTCAAAAATCTGGGCAAGATATTCCCCCAAATGAACTACCGATGCAGTTTGCGGGGAGAATGGGGCAGAGTATTGAGGCAGACTTTGAATTCGTCTTTGATGGCAGCGATGTGCGATTTATTAGTGGTCGAAGTGTGCCATTGCTCAATGATGCTGGCAATGTGCAAGAGGTAATTGGAGTTTTTTGGGATGACACTAATCGTAAGCAAGTCGAGTCGGCATTACGACAGAGTGAAGAACGATTCCGATTAGCAATAGAAAACATCCCTGATACATTTGTGATCTATGATGCCCAACGGCGCATACAGTATATCAATGCTTTCGGAGTTAGACGTAGTGGTTATTCTCTTGAAGCACTAATTGGCCACACAGACGAAGAAATAAATCCACCATTCGTCACAGATGCTTATCTCCCAATCCTGCTACGAACTGTGGAGACACGCACTCTGCAAACCGGAGAATGTACGATTAATTTGCCTAGTTCTGACCCTTTCACTATAGTTGTTACCTATGTGCCGCTTTTAAATGAACTAGGGGAAATTTCTCAAATTCTGGGGATTACTCATGATATAACCGAGCGCAAACGTGCAGAGTCACAATTGCAGCAGAATGCCTTTTATGATGCCTTGACAGGTCTACCAAACCGAGCCTTGTTTATGGAGCGATTAAAATATGCACTTGAGCTTGCTTTACAGCAGGAGAATTATTTATTCGCTGTACTGTTTCTCGACCTAGATCGGTTTAAGGTGATCAATGACAGTCTCGGACACCTAAAAGGAGACGAATTTCTGCTTGCTGTTGCCAACAGGATAAAAGTGTGTGTACGCTCACAAGATACAGCTGCACGGGTTGGGGGAGACGAATTTACAATCCTGCTTGAGGGAATCCTCAATGCGTCAGACGCTATACAAGTGGCCCAGCGCATTCAACAGGAACTGGCGTTCCCCTTTGATCTTGGGGGACAACAAGTGTTCACCACGGCAAGTATTGGCATCGCTTTGAGTTCAACAGTAGACTATGACCAACCAGAAGACGTGATCCGGGATGCTGATACGGCAATGTACCGAGCCAAAACACAGGGCAAGGCGCGTTATGAGCTATTCAACCCAGAAATGTATGCTAGTGCTGTAGCGAGATTGCAGTTAGAAAACGATTTGCGCCGAGCAATTGAACGTGAAGAATTTCGCCTTTTTTACCAACCGATTGTTTCGCTTACTAGTGGCTATATTGTAAGCTTTGAAGCGTTGGTGCGCTGGCAGCATCCAAAACTGGGTCTACTGTCTCCAGCAGATTTTATTCCTCTGGCGGAAGAAACTGGGTTAATTGTCTCTATTGGTTACTGGGTATTGTATGAGGCGACACGGCAAATGCAAACTTGGCAAGTGAGCCATTGTAGCCACTCACTAAAGAAAATTAGTGTCAATCTTTCTGTCAAACAGTTTTCCCAGCCGGATTTGACTGAGCAGATTCGGCAAATCTTGTCCGAGACTGGTCTTGCTCCCACCTCTGTTGTGCTAGAGATTACTGAAAGCGTAATTATGGAAAACGGCGCTCAGGCAACTGCTATACTCTTTCAACTTCGAGACTTGGGCATTGAGCTATCAATTGATGATTTTGGTACGGGTTACTCTTCACTAGGCCGTCTTAATAGTCTTCCAATTAGTATCTTGAAAATTGATCGCTCTTTTATTAGCCCAATCAACGCAAGCAGCAAAAATTTAGAAATTATTGAAATCATCATCACCTTGGCACACAAACTCGGTGTTTCGGCGATAGCTGAAGGCGTAGAGACAAAGCAGCAACTAGCACTTTTGAAAAAATTGAACTGTGAATCTGTCCAGGGATATTTTTTCTCTGAGCCATTGGATAGTTTAGCGGCAACGGCATTAATTACCGCTAATCCTCAATGGTAAAGGTTTTTGAAGCCGCGCTCTCACGTCGGCTTATGGTAGTTTGGCGACATCTCTTGAGAGGGGGCAGGGAACATCAGCCATCATTTACCTCCAAAAGCCGCCTTAACTCCTGCTTTAAAACCTCCGGATCTGGCAAATAAAGTTGATATCTCGACACAAAAAGCTGATTAGAAATACCACCCGTCGCATACTCAACCAAAATCTCATCCTTATCTCGCGCCAACACAATTCCTATTGGCTCGTTGTCATCCTTCATATTCTCCTCAGCGCGAAAATAATTTAGATACATATTCATCTGTCCAATATCCTGATGACTCACCGCTTGCGTCTTCAGATCGATTAAGACAAAACACTTGAGAATGCGATGATAAAACACCAAATCCACAAAAAAATGCGTGTTGTTTAAGGTAATTCGGTATTGCTGCCCAATAAATGCAAACCCCTTGCCCAACTCAAGTAGAAACTTCTCCAACTCAGCAATTAAACGATTTTCTAACTCACTCTCACGATAATTGCGGTCTGGTAAATCCAAAAACTCGAACACATAAGGATCTTTGACCACATCCCGCGCCGACTCGATCCGTTGCCCATCCTTAGCCAGTGCCAAAATCTCCGCCCGATCCTTACTCAACGCCACCCGCTCAAACAAAGCCGAATCCTTCTGGCGTTTCAACTCCCGCACACTCCAGCGATCTTGGATGCACTGCTGCTCATAAAATGACCGCGCCAAATCATCGGAAATAGCTAAAAGCTCCGTATAGTGCGACCAACTCAATTTGCCAGACAGTGTTTGGCAATTCTCATAGTTCAAATAAAACAGACGCATATACTGCAAATTAGAACGGCTAAACCCCTTACCATACGCAGCTTTCAAATCTCGTGAAAGCACCTGTAACAACTTACTGCCATATTCTGCTCGTTCCTTGCCCGCTTGCTCAAACTCGACAATATAACGCCCAATCTGCCAGTAAGTTTCTACTAAAACTGAATTAACCTGCTCAAAAGCCCGTTGTCGCCCCAACGCCAAACACTCACCAATGCGATCTAACAACTGCTGATATGAACCATCATTAACCGTTAAATCACTCATAACTCAAACCCCAACGAGAGCCAACTGCGTCTGAAATCTCCAAACAGTTGTAATAATGTAATTATGTAATTAAATACAAATGTAATAAAGTAATTAATTACATTATCTCTTTAGCTCCTCCTCAACTAGAGCAATCATATACTCCTTAATAGTCATGCCCTTTTTAGTAGCACGGATTTTAATCTCTTGGTGCTGTGCTTCGGTGACTTCAAAAGTAACGCGCTTGCTTTTAGGGTTGTTAACTTCTTCAGTAACTATAGTGCTAGGCACTTCAGCACCATTGCGACTTTCTACCCATGCTGCTGCTTCTTCAGGAACAGATGTTTTTTGAACACTTGGCTTTAAACTCAATTTTTGTGATTTTTTAGTTTCTGCCATGATTCGCTTCCTCTGTTGCTTGTAATATTTCCTTAACAACTGCTCGTACTTCATCACTTGCAGCACTTTTGGGGGCAGTTTCCAAAACCGTACTCCCAATATTCAAACACTCGGCAAATGCTACCCTTTGACTTATTTGTGCTTTCAGCACTGGAAAGGGGTATTCTTCTAAAACTTCCGTCACCTCTCGCCCAAGAGCAGTGTTCACTATCTTTCTGTTGATTAGAAATGCTGCTGTTAGGTCTGGTTTATATATAGTGGCCTCTTGTACCAGTTCTACTACCTCATGCACTGCCCACACATCTAGGGGAGATGGTTGCACAGGAACCAACACAAAATCCACTGCCATGATTGCTGATCTAGTTAGGTCAGAAACTCTTGGCGCACCATCAATGAAAACAAAATCATACCCCTGCGCTAGTTTGGGCAATTCTTTGTGCAAGATAGGACGATCCAAACCAATGACGCTAAATGGAGCCTCACCATTACGTGCTGCTGCCCAGTCGCGGGTTGAGCCTTGAGGGTCAGTATCAACTAGTAATACTCGATACCCTTTCATAGAAAAAGCATGAGCCAAATGGATGGATACTGTAGTCTTGCCACTGCCCCCCTTTTGGTTCAAAACCGCAATTTTCATAAATGTGTTTTTGTAAAAATGTAATTCATTACGTTATGACAAATTTCTAAAGGTGGCAATACCAAGCTTAATTCCTAAATTACAAATTTACA
>NZ_JADEXS020000005.1 GCF_015207005.2 Desmonostoc muscorum LEGE 12446 | reverse complement strand
AACCTGTTAAAGCTGCTAGTGAGCAAAATTTTAGCCCTCTGGGGTGAGGGCTTTTTATTCACAAGCGATCGCACAACGCAGTCCTATCCCCTCAAAGAGACACAATATTGATTTTGTTGCATTTAGCTTGTCCAATCCGTGAGCTATTCTGCTTCCTGCCATCCTTCTATTGATGCCAATAAAATATTAATCAAAGGATTGTCAACTAGCTCCTTGAAAGCTTCCGTTCCCCCAGCTTTCAATGCACCTATTACTCGTGCTTTCAAAGTAGGGTTTTTCTCAAGCTCATCAACAGCTTTAGAGACAACAGCCATCTTTTCAACAGTAGTTTTAGTAGGATAACTCTGTTCTAATTGATTGAGAAGCTGTTGAATTTCTGCTGCTGCTTCAGCAAGATTTTTTTTCTGCTCAGGTGTGTAGTTATATTGATTAAAAGTCGAGTGACTACCAGATTGTGCTGTATCTACAAACTGGTTATTAGAATTTCTTTGGTCGTACTTGGATTGATAGGATTCTGACATAGACTTACTATCCAATGAAGCTTTAAAATCAATAATATTTTGAATAGGTCTAGCAGCCATTTCTTTGGCAAGACTCATAATGTTTGCGCTCTGCTCTCTATAAAATATTATTTGTTCGTCTTTAACTTGTAATTCTTTACGATATGTTGCAGCAAGTACATTTAATTTGAATTCATATAGTTCTTTGATCCTGCATTCAATTTCAGCCTTATTAGCTTCTGGTAAAACTTCAAGCCTAATTATAAATGCGTTCCCACTTTTCTTTTCAAATGCTTGAACTGATAAGTTTTCTTGACCATATTCAGCCTGTAGTTCTTGAAAAGATAGAAGAAATGCTTTCCAATCAATACCATCTGCAAAGATTAAGTCAACTGTTTCTAAAGCTTTCTGGAATAGCTTGGTAAACACTCCAGGCGCAAACTCTCCACTACTGGGACGACGTTCTTGTTTGTCACTTTTTAAATAGACATATCGGCAATCAATATCATCTAGCTTTGTAGCAGAGTTGATATTCCAGTCTTCCAAACAAGCCCCTGTAAACTTTGCGTTTGTAAAATCAGTTCCTAATGCTTGAGTTTTACTTAGATTAGCGTCCCTGAGGTTAACCCCATTAAGGTCAAATTCACTGAGGTCAAGTCCACTAAGGTTAGCTCCGCTGAGGTTAGTTCCTCTGAGGTTAACCCCGCTAAGGTCAAATTCACTGAGGTCAAGTCCACTAAGGTTAGCTCCGCTGAGGTTAGTTCCTCTGAGGTTAACCCCGCTAAGGTCAAATTCACTGAGGTCAAGTCCACTAAGGTTAGCTCCACTAAGGTTAGCTCCGCTGAGGTTAGCCCCAATGAGATTAACCCCACTGATCTCAGCTCCGCTGAGGTTAGCCCCGCTAAGGTTAGCTCCGCTGAGGTTAGCCCCAATGAGATTAACCCCACTGATCTCAGCTCCGCTGAGGTTAGCCCCGCTAAGGTTAGCGCTGCGGAGGTCTGTATTGCTGAGGTTAGCCTCCCTGAGGTCAAGTCCGCTGAGGTTAGCCTCACTGAGGTTAGCGCTGCGGAGGTCTGTATTGCTGAGGTTAGCCTCCCTGAGGTCAAGTCCGCTGAGGTTAGCCTCACTGAGGTTAGCCTCCCTGAGGTCAAGTCCGCTGAGGTTAGTGCTGCGGAGGTTAGCCTCACTGAGGTTAGCGCTGCGGAGGTCTGTATTGCTGAGGTTAGCCCCGCTAAGGTTAGCCTCACTGAGGTTAGCGCTGCGGAGGTCTGTATCGCTGAGGTTAGCCCCGCTAAGGTTTGCTCTACTGAGGTTAGCTCTGCTGAGGTTAGCTCTGCTGAGGTTAGCTCTGCTGAGGTTAGCTCTGCTGAGGTTAGCTCTGCTGAGGTTAGCTCTGCTGAGGTCTGTATAGCGAAGGTCAAGTTCGCTGAGGTTAGCCTCACTGAGGTTAGCGCCGCTGAGGTTAGCACCACTGAGGTTAGCCTCACTGAGGTTAGCGCCGCTGAGGTTAGCGCCGCTGAGGTTAGCCTCACTGAGGTTAGCGCCGCTGAGGTTAGCTCTGCTGAGGTTAACTCTACTAAGGTTAGCTCTGCTGAGGTTACCGTCGCTGAGGTCTGTATAACGCAGGTCTGCGCCACTCAGGTTAGCCCCCCAGAGTTTTGCGTCGCTGAGGTTAGCCCCCCAGAGTTTTGCGTCGCTGAGGTTAGCGCCACTGAAGTTAGCCCCCCAGAGTTTTGCGCCGCTGAGGTCTGTGCCGCTGAGGTCTGCCTCGCTAAAGTCAAAAATTATATTTGGATTTTTAAGTTTCCATTTATTCCAAGCTTGCACATCTTTCTTCAGCCGAACATAATGCTCCTCATTAACCATTGCGAGATATCCTTATTCTTATCTTCAGAATAAATTAGGCATAACTATAGAGATACCATTGTCAATTAACCTTACTAAATGTCAGCAGCCCGTTGCGTTTGGGCATCGGTCAAAAATAAATAGAGAGAAAAAATAAAGACTTTATATGTTAAATCATTACCTTCTGTTGGTTTTCAGAATTTCTTCTACCCCCTGACCCTAGAACTAAAACCCTACTCAGGCAAGTAAAGCCCTGAAGAATCGCTAGGCTTGGCGTGGGCATAGCGGCTGGTAGTATGCAAAGATGAATGCCCCAAAGTCTGCTGCACCAGATGCACCGATGCGTGTCTGTCTAAACTATGACTAGCGTGAGAGTGTCGTAACCAGTGGGGGCTAACTTTGCCCTTGATACCAGCTTTTTTACCAGCCGCCGCGACGATATCACGGATATGTCTTTCTTTTAAAGGCTCATCTCCCTTGCGACTTTTGAACACCGCCGCCTCCGGGGTATCTGTTGGCATACGCAGAGCGAGTAGTGCCTGATAAACCTTTTTGGGAATCAGCACTGTCCTGGTCTTCTCGCCTTTGCCAAACAGCGTAACTTGCCCTTGTCCGTTGCGATTGGAGCGAATATCGCGCCACCGTACCTGGGCTACCTCACCCACCCTGGCGGCGGTATAGTAAAGGAACTGAATCAAAGCCCGATCGCGTTCATTAGTCGTCAGGGCTACCATCGTCATCACTTCTACTTCTGAGAGAATCCGCTCGGCAAGTCGGTCTTTGGTCTTGGGTAGCAAAGTATCATCTGCGGCGTTGAATGAAAGGTATTTGATTTTGCAACCATAGTTAAACAGACTTTTGAGAGCGGCAATTCTCCTCGCGCGGCTGGCTGGTGCTAAAGGTTTTCCGGTCTTAGTGGGGTGAGTCTCTAAAAAATCGGCGAATGCTTGCACATCGTTGATGGTGACAGTTCGCAAGTCGATATCATTTAACTGCACCTGTTCGGGGTTCTGCCCCAACAGGAAAGCCACAAAATAGCGGATATCAGTTTCGTAAGCGCGGTGAGATTCCTGACTGCGTTTAGTCGTCAACCACAGCGCAACCAACTGCGCGGTGTTGGCAACATCAGCCATTTGGACAGCACTCGTTATCCCCTGCGAGGTATGTGTGAACATAAAACCAACAACATCGAGATTGCCTACCCTGACTGGGATTAGGCTTTATTCATGAAAACGAATCACCGATAAAGTTTGTTATCGGTGATAGAATCTCAGTTTCCCACATAACAACGCGGCGATCACTGGAAAGAACCTAATTTAATTTTGCGTCTTTCTTCCAATTACTTCTCACTCTTCTCTCCATGCCAGCATTGCGATCACCCTCATCTTTAGAAAGAGGGTTTATCACGACATCGGGGGAAGGGAGGCAACATTACCGATTAGGGCAATCACCGACAGTGGGACGTAGCCCATCGCCTCAAGGATATAGAAAGAGGCAAGCACATCCTGTTAAGCTATCTCAGGATTGCTTTGGTATAAGAAGGAATATAAAAACGTGAAGATTACGCAAGAGGTATCACTAATTAGTCGTGGTAGCTTTCGGGAGTCTCAAGAGTGGGCTGTGATTCAAAATGAGATCCGCAGTGCTATTGAGTTGATTGTTTGGCCTCCTGGTGCATTAACTTTCACGATTAATCCAACCCTTCATGGGAATGGTGTTAAGCCTATTAAAACTGCTTGTATGACTGCTCTTAAAGAAAGTTTTGGCTGGCAGCTTGAAACTAAAATTCTATATGCAACTAAAGCACCTGGACGAGTAGATGCTACCAAAGTTTTGGATAAACATCTGTTTGCCCTTGAATGGGAAACAGGGAATATTTCATCCAGTCACCGAGCAGTTAACAAATTAGTTCTGGGAATGTTACGAGGCGTTTTTTTAGGTTCAGCTTTAGTGCTTCCTAGCCGTAGTCTTTATACTTATCTTACTGACAGAATTGGAAATTATGAAGAATTAGAACCTTACTTTGATGTGTGGCGGGCAGTGAATATAAATGAAGGATTCTTGGAAATATTTGTGGTTGAACATGATGCTATAGATAATAATGTGCCAAAAATAACGAAAGGCACAGATGGACGCGCTCTAATCTAGAGAAGCAAAATTTTAAATCTTTACCTGTGTGAAAATAAATCTAATTGCGTTGATTCTTGTTGTTTATTTTTAACTTTCTTCTTTCCTCTTGCCGATTCCCATTCTTCCTTGTTTCCATTTGCTAAGTCAGCTAGTCGCTGAACGGCTGGCTCTATATCGCCAATTTCTGTACCTAACCAATATCGATGTAACTTTTCAGCAGCATAGAATGTGGTACCAGATCCGCCAAATGGATCAATTACTATTTGTCCTGGGTTTGATGCCATAGCAATGATGCGTTCAAGCATAATTGGAGCTAATTCATTAGCTCCCCTTTTCTTGTGCTGACGATGCCTTACTGGTGGAATATCAGCCCACATTTCTTCAAGTTCAGTCCAAAAAGTTTCCTCAACGTTATCAGCATAGGAAGCATCTTCCCAAACATCTTCAGGAGTATCCCAAATATCCATTAAGTTAATACCTTGAGGATTTAGCTTTTTGCGGTGTCCACCGTAATCTCTAATTTCTCCACCACAGTGACGGCAAACTTGAATTGGTGTGTAAACCTTATTGAAAACGGCTGGTTCTCCTTTTGTGTAGTAAAGCAGTCCATAGTGAGCTGGAGACATTCTTTTACCACGGGGAAAAGCTTTAGGCATTCTGCACGCAATCCAGTGGCGGAAAAGCATACCATTTTGGTTGAGATATGCACCATACTCAATGCACCATTTAGGTAAATTAAAAATGAATAAACTTCCACCTGGCTTCACTACACGTATACTCTCACTCAGCCACTCCTTCGACCATATGAGATATTCCTCAGATTGCCTCTGGTCGTTAACACCTTTGCCATAATCTTTGCCAAGGTTGAAAGGTGGATCGGCAAATACAACATCAATGGAACCATCAGGAAGAGCTTTTAAAAAGTTGAGGCAATCTCCTTGGTAGAGAATGCCGTAATTGCTCTGATAAACCTCAATTAATTTCTGATTAGTGACAGCTAAAGGTGATATAAGGCGAACAGGTGTCATTGAGGTATTCTCTTCTTTATTAACACTAATTTAAAATCTTAAAAACTCTATTGACAATTGTCAATAGAGTTTTGTGTCGAAGCTGTAGTACGTGGTTGATAAGGCTTGCCGACAGGTTTATCTCTATAGCGTTGCATCTCTGCCTCCTCTATATAGTAAAAACGTCCTAGCTTATGGGCTATAATCTGCCCATTCTTAATTAAATCGTGAACTCGTTGTCGCGTGATTTCGAGTTCTTTGGCTACTTCGCTGACGGAGAGTAATTTAGAGTTACTTTGTTCTGACATACAGGGTGAAGCGTTTCAGCATCATAAGAGTAATAGACTTATCAACCTTATTGGTCTGCTTGGATCATAAAATCTTTAGGCGTGTCAATGTTGTTTTGAATCTTGTGTACTGGGTGACAGAATCACCAGGGTGATTCTGTCACCCATCGCCCTTAGTCGGGACAGGAGATTATGACGACATTTTCCCTAAATGCAACGACGGTAAAGTATTGAGTCACTAATGAGCCAAAAGTGCGATCTCCCTCGTTAGCGGGAAAGTGATCTATGACGACATTAAAGTGATAGCACTGACGTTAAGGCATTTTGAGCAACTGAGTACACAAAGCTGTACCATTCTAAGTCAGGTTTTATAGGTTGGATTAATCACAATATTCAAATATATTACTTAAGCATATTTATAATTTTGGTAACATTCAGAGAAATAAGAGTAGTAGAAAAATGTTTTTTATCGATATTCCTGATAGTTGGAAATATTTAGTAGCCTCTTTATTGACAGGGGGATTTGGTTTTATTATTGCTTGTTTAAATAATTATTTCCAAATTAAAAAAGAAACTAAAAATTGGGAGAAGGATAAAATATGGAATGGTTATCAAAAATGTATTTCTAACTTGAACTTAATTGATGGTTTATGGACATATGTAGATGCTGAAAATAAAGTAAATTATGTTTTAGATTCTGGAAATAAAGAGAAAATATTCACACTCTCTTCTGAAATATATCCTTATTTATATTGGATAATATATAATTACCCAAATTCAAAAATAGAAGCAATAAAAACAATAAAAGAAATAATTAAAGAGGAGAAGGCAGGAGATGTAACAACAATTAATGCAAATAATCTAACTTGTTTAATTTTTACTCCTAATTCTTTGAATACCTTAAAAAAAAGCTTAATTCAGTTAATGATTAATGATCCCAGACTTTCTGATAAAAATATTAGATATCCATTCTAGTTTGTACAATAGTTTTTTTATAATTATTAGGAGAAACAAATAAAGCGGAATTGCACTTATCACACCACGTTTCAAGTTTGGTTACTCTTCTTCTTAGATATGATCGCACCTAGCGCATAGGCTTTCATCTATGCGGTTGCGTCAAATTCCTCCTAAATCCCAATACATAGACCTGCATCTATGCAGTTACGACTCTCACTCTATGGCTAATTCTGTTGGGGTAGGAGCGAAGGCGGAACGGGCGATCTCTATTTGCTTTTCTTGACAAGAAAACATCTCATACACACAGGATTATTTGCTCTAATTTCACCTTTATATAAACCGTATGGTTCGTTTTCTTGCCAAGAAATAATATTCCATGTCCCTAAAGCTGGATGAGTTAAACTCTTATAAGTGCTTGGATCGACCCTAACACCATTAACTCTCCAACCATTGATTTCCCAGAAACTTATTTCTGCGTAAGCATCATACTGTTGTTGATTAGATTGAGAAAACACTTGTAAGAAATCACATTTTATAGTGTTAGATAAATCTTCTGAAGTAATCACTTGGATATCTATATCTTCATAGCTTAGGTTATCAGATAAATTTTGTCCCACGCTAGAAATATCATAAATTTGATCAATTAATTTTTGCTCAACATCTACATTTAAATACTCATCAGCATATTTCATAAAACGCTCAGTTTGGTATGCCCAAAAGAAACCGTCATTAGTTTTTACTTTTATTTCTTCTAATAATTCTCGTCTTAGACCCATTTTTTGTGGTGGCTCAGAGCTTTGTTTGAACGACCACCACCAATCGTCTTTCTTTTCGCTGGTAATAAATATTACATAACCTTTTTCTTTAACTTTTTCTATAATATTTAGCCATATAACAATATCACCATATTTTCTATTATATTTAATATCTTGATAGGTAAAAGTTTCGTCATCACCTTGTTTTTCATTATAATCAATTAGCCCTGGAGGGATTGAGTGTTCTATTCTGTGTCTGCATTCATCATAAATCTTGTCAATAGTTTCTTGATCAGAAGGAGGATTTCCTATCTTATTTCGTATAAGTTCATCAATTTTATTGCGAATTGGATCAGGATTTGTGGTTACTGATAGCTGTTTATCTTTTTTTTGTTTTAATTCAGATAAAAACTCTTGCGAATCTTGTTCAATTAATTGAATTGATTCAGCCATTTTTTTAAGAAACTCATTAACTGAAATAGTTGAATGCCTTTTTTCTAGTTGAAAGTCATTTAATTGCTTATTTATTCCTTTTTGTATTTTTTGAATTTCATCAATTCCTTTTTGAATAATATTTTCAACTTTATTAAAAGTTAATTTTTGATCTGATATAGTCGTCATTCTACGCCTTTGAAATTCTAAGGCAACTTGATATGGTATCCAAAGCCTATCTGCAATTTTTTCAAAAATATTAATTAATTGCTCTCTAAGTTCTTCAGGATATCTATATAAATCCAATAATACACTTGTATCTAAAACAAATGTTGCTTTTTCCCAAGCTGTCTTAAACTCTTCTTCTGTTGGATAATAATAGTCTGGAAAAAGCTCTCTCATATTTTATAATTTAATTAAGTATGTTTTTTAATAATTGTTTATTACATCAATTACCCAAATATAATACACAATTTTATAAAATATTTTTATTTTTAAATTAATTTTATTATTAGCTAGATGCTTTGGTAAAAGACTGTTAGTCCAATATCATGATAACAATACTTACCGCCATTATGGGAGCGATATCTACGGCTGTAAACTACAGTATGACTAATTTTTAATGCTGATAAAAGGAGTATTACGAGATTATTTGCTCTACTCATTGATACCTCTTAATTTAGAAAAACTGTTTAAGTCTATATTCAACTACACAGGACGGTTCCGCATTCCTATAAAAGCGTCTATACACTCCAGTCCTCTAAAGCGACGGGTTCTGTGGGGTCGTCATAATGGTATGGCTGTTTGTTGTGCAAAGGATAAGGATTTGTACCAGATTGAGATAAATGTTGGGCTTGTTGCTGTGGAGTCTTAGTTTCCAGAATAATCACTTCCACAGCATCCCCAGCATGAAAGGGTAAATCCTGTAGCGTCAGAGTTCCATCTTCAGTTAAAACGACTTCTATTTTGTGAGCATTCATATTTCAAGACAGTAAACAGGGTTTTCAGTCTAAGTTACATCTGTAATAATGTAATAATGTAATTAAATACAAATGTAATAAAGTAATTAATTACATTATCTCTTTAGTTCCTCCTCAACTAGAGCGATCATATACTCCTTAATAGTCATGCCCTTTTTAGTAGCACGGATTTTAATTTCCTGGTGCTGTGCTTCGGTTACTTCAAAAGTAACGCGCTTGCTTTTAGGGTTGTTAACTTCTTCAGCAACTATAGTGCTAGGCACTTCAGCACCATTGCGGCTTTCTACCCATGCTGCTGCTTCTTCAGGAACAGATGTTTTCTGAACAGTTGGCTTTAAACTCAATTTTTGTGTTTTTTTAGTTTCTGCCATGATTCGCTTCCTTTGTTGCTTCTAATATTTCTTTAACAACTGCTCGTACTTCATCACTTGCAGCACTTTTGGGGGCAGTTTCCAAAACCGTACTCCCAATATTCAAAGACTCAGCAAATGCTACCCTTTGACTTATTTGTGCTTTCAGCACTGGAAAGGGGTATTCTTCTAAAACTTCCGTCACCTCTCGGCCAAGAGCAGTGTTCACTATCTTTCTGTTGATCACAAATGCTGCTGTTAGGTCTGGTTTATATATAGTGGCCTCTTGTACGAGTTCTACTACCTCATGCACTGCCCACACATCTAGGGGAGATGGTTGTACAGGAACCAACACAAAATCCACTGCCATGATTGCGGATCTCGTTAAGTCAGAAACTCTTGGCGCACCATCAAGAAAAACAAAATCATACCCCTGCGCTAGTTTAGGCAATTCTTTGTGCAAGATAGGGCGATCTAAACCAATGACACTAAATGGAGCTTCACCATTACGTGCTGCTGCCCAGTCACGGGTTGAGCCTTGAGGGTCAGTATCAATAAGTAATACTCGATACCCCTTCATAGAAAAAGCATGAGCCAAATGGATTGATACCGTGGTCTTGCCACTGCCCCCCTTTTGGTTCAACACTGCAATTTTCATAAATGTGTTTTTGTAAAAATGTAATTCATTACCTTATGACAAATCCCCGAAAGTCGCAATACTAAGCTTAATACTTAAATTACAAATTTATAAATACACAAAATAGCATTATTACAAATGTAATTAATTACAAATGTGAATTTATAACTAGAGATTGGACATTTTTCTATAGTCTTAAAGGTTCAGTAATAGTAAAGTAATATTAGTTACAACTGTTTTAAGATAAAACTTAGTCCCAGGATTACAGATTTACAAATATACAAAATAGCATTATTACAAATGTAATTAATTACAAATGTGAATTTGTAACTAGAGATTGACTATTTCCATGCAATCTTCTATCTCAGTAATAGCTAGTGACATTAATTACAAAATTAATCTAGTGTCTGTTGTTAAGGGATGGTAATTCATAAGTAAAAATCTATGCGTAATTAAATTAGTAATAATTTTATTGATGATAATCAAGTCAAGTAAGAAAAAAGTAAGAAATTAATCGAATATTTATGTTATAAGCCTTGCTTGATAAGGCTTTGAAGTAGGTAATGCTTCGCAAGCCTGTTGCTCAACACTGGCTATCACCCTGATGCCAAGCTTTATAAAAGGCTGGATAAGTCATAGTTTGGGTGCAGTGCCAGATAACTTTGCAAGCCTCGTCTGATAAGTAATCCTTCAACGAAGTGACAACTGTTGCCATATTCTCAGATTGTGTTAATAAATTTTGTAACTTATTTGCTGCTTCCCTACGCGTTTTTACAGATTTAGAATCACGAATTAACTCCACTAATGCAGTGATAGCGGTAACGTTATTAGAAGCTATCTTTACTAAAATCTCTGCGGCTCGTTCGCGGGTATATTTAGAATTAGAATCACGAATTAACTCCACTAATGCAGTGATACCAGTAACGTTATTAGGAGCTATTTTTACTAAAGCCTCAGCGGCTCGCCAATGGGTATATTCATTTTGAGAATTACGAATTAACGACTCCAATGCAGTGATCACAGTGCTGTTATTTGAAGCTATTTTTACTAAAGTCTCTGCCACTTGCCTCCGGGTATATTCATCTTGAGAATCACAAATTAACTCCACTAATGCAGTGATAACAGTACTGTTATTTGGAGCTATCTCCCCTAAAATCTCTGCGGCTTGCCAACGGGTATTTTCAGACTTAGAATCACGAATTAACTCCAATAATGCAGCGATAGCAGTGCTGTTATCAGGAACTATTTTTACTAAAATCTCTGCGGCTCTCTCCCGGATATTTTCAGATTTAGAATTACGAATTAACTCCACTAATACAGTGATAGCAGTGAGGTTATTAGGAGATATATTTACTAAAATCTCTGCGGCTCTCTCCCGGGTATTTTCAGATTTAGAATCATGAATTAGCGACTCTAATGCAGTGATAGCAGTGGCGTTATTTGAAGCTATTAGCTCTAAAATCTTTGCCACTCGCATCTGGATATAGTCATTTTGAGAATCACTAATTAACTTCACTAATGCAGTGATAGCAGTAGCATTATTTGGAGCTATCTTTACTAAAATCTCTGCGGCTTCCCAACGGGTATATTCATCTTGAGAATCACTAATTAACTTCACTAATGCAGTGATAGCAGTGGCGTTATTTGGAGCTATTACCCCTAAAATCTCTGCGGCTCCCCAACGGGTATATTCATTTTGAGAATCACTAATTAACTTCACTAATGCAGTGATAGCAGTGGCGTTATTTGGAGCTATCTTTACTAAAATCTCTGCGGCTCCCCAACGGGTATATTCATCTTGAGAATCACTAATTAACGACTCTAATGCAGTGATAGCTTTTTTGCGATTCGTCTCTACCAGTACAGCCTTAGCATTTTTTTCTATCTGTTTGTCAAATTTTTGCCAGTCCTGAATTTGAATATTAAAATAACTAAACCCCCATGTGGTGATTTGCTCCACAATTACATCTGTCAAATCACTCTCTTTAAACTCGGCAATCCCAGATGCGGCTAGAAAATAAGCTCGGTATTCATAAAATCCCTTCCAATCAGGAATTTGATTCTGACCATTGCACCCATCGTCAAACTCTACCAAGGCCTTTATAAATTCTTCCTTCTGCTGCTTTTTTATATCTTCTCGTCCCAACCACAGCAAAATCACTTCTTTCCATTGTGGTTCAAATATGCGATAAGTTCCTTGTTCTGGGTTCTCAGGAACGTGATTCAAAAAATAATGCCAATCGTCAATAGCTAACGCCGCAAAATATTCCTCAAAACTCGGATGGTAGAAAGCATAAACCTTTTCTTTGCTAGGAGATTCAGCTGCAATCCCTATATGATTCAGCCAGCCAAGTTGCAATGCTTTGTAAAACAGTGAAGTCTCATCATCTGGATATCTCAGTTCCTCGCTAATAAAAGTTTCCCGCAACCGGAACCGGGAACTGCCTTTATTGATATCCCGCAGGGCTAAACGTCCCAAAGCTAAGTTTAATTCCTGTTGCTCTTTGATGTTGGTGCCGAAACGGTTTTGTTTCCAGGTGTAGAACTGTTGCATACATTGATGATACAGTCCGGCCTTTGTGTCTGGTAAGTTTCCCTCTTCACTTTGCCAGATACTACATAAAAGTGCCAAACGCAGTGGAGTTTGTACCAAGTCCCGCAAGCGCATCCGTTCATTTAAGCCTAATTCTGTCTTTAAGCGTTCTCCTTTATCACTATCTTCCACAAACCAGTTATCAATGAACTGATGCACCTGTTGGGGATAATCAAAGTCCAGTAGGCGATAGGTTTCAAAATTGTTCAGTGCATTACGATCTGCCTGCCAAACATTTAGCCGACAAGTTAACACCACCCGCGATGAACGCCCTATCCATTCAGCTAACTGACGAGAAACTTCTTCTAATGGCTGGTGAAACGCTTCCCCTCCAGAAATTTCATCCAACCCATCCAATAGCAGCCACACTTGCTCCCCTTGAATTTGGTTTCTAAATTCATTCAGTATTTCTTGAGTCAACGTTGTTGGGGCAATTGCATCCTTAAGCCAACTATCAAATATATATGTTTCAATATCCGTTAAATTTCCATTTCGTCCCAAGTCTGCCAGAGATATCCAGATGGGTAAACCTAAATTGTTCTCTAATACCCAAAAAGCGATCGCTTGCAATAGTGTTGTTTTCCCTGCACCTGGTTCTCCAATTACTGCTATCTGCTTACCTTTAGTTTTACCTTCGCGGCGTTTTAGGATTTGACTTAAGAAAGCTTCATGCTCAAATCGCTGCTGGGTTTCATACTCCGGTTCATAAAGACGTGTTCCCTCATCTGGGGAAATGTCTTCCTTGTTGCGCTTATCTGTTTTTGTCCTCTGCACCAGTGCTAAGGGAACATAAATCTGCTTTCTTTCTTTTTTGGCAGATTCATCTTGCATCAGAAGATTGCTGGTTATGCGTCGCTGCGGTTCCAGCATAGTGCTACATACTTCCCGCCAGTCAATAAAAGTAGCTGTAGTTTCAGGTGGCGGAGTCGTCGGTTTTACATCAATTAAGTCTGTTAGTTCTAAATCTAAAGCTTTGGCGATCACACTAGCAGATTCCCAATCAACATCTTCTTTACCACTAAAAAAGCGTTTAACCGTCTTCTCACTCACTGCGGCACGCCCAGCAAGTTCTAAATAAGTTAAACGCTTGCCTTCAGACTTACCAATTGCCGCTTTCGCCTCTTGGAGTTTGTTTTTTCCTTGTTCATTGACTCGAACACTATTGCGATGCCGTGTTTCCCCCATAGTTAATGTATTTGTACGGATGAGGATGTTTCTAGTTTAGGAGATTAGTTGATGTAATAGGAGAGGTCAGATAAGGTCAATTAATCTCTGTCCCTGCCCTGTCCTTAAATGTCCAGCGCTTCACTTATCACTTAACGTAACTTTGTCTTATCACCAATTGAGACGAAGTTATAGCCATGACAAAGATCAATCAAAACCAACCCACCGCACAAGCAACAAAGGCAGTCAAAGGACTTGATATGAAGGTTCAGCAAGCTACCCCAGTAATCGGTACTGGTAATGCACCATACCAAGTTGATATTACACCTGTATTACTGCAAAACCCTTATAGTCCGTTTGCAATTGCCCTAAGTGTAGCAATTGTAATTGGTGCGCTCACTGGACTAATCCAAACTCTAAAATCTCGCTAATCTCAATGTCTTACTTGTTCGCTCAAATTAAACCTGGATGTTTCTCAGGCTCTCAGGTTACTTCTCAAACTAAAAATCGGAAAAACGTAATGGCTAACACACAAAAAAGCACAAATGAAGAAAGCCACTTTGGATGTTTCTCAGGCTCCCAAACTGGCTTACTAACTCAAAATACAGAAAAAATCGACATGGATAACGAAGCCCTATCGATTGTTTACATTCAGCCTCATGATAATCCAAAATCTACACTTGATGTAAATCGAGAGATTCTTACAGCATCAAGCATTCAGTATAAAAAATCTTTACTTTGGAAATTTCGCCAGCACTGCAAGTTTTGGCAACCAATACTGGGAGCCATTGCAGCAATCGTTTCCCTATTAATTGCAGTATTCAAAATTATGCTGTAGTCAGACCATACACCATCTGCTTTTTAATTAACTAAAGCACAAAGGCGATCGAGTGAGATTGCCTTTTCCTGTAGAAATTTAAAGGCTCTTTTGCTTCTCCACTTCTCTTTTCTCTGCATTGTTTATAAAGATAATCCTTCATCTCTAGCCCTTGATTGCTGTCGTTCTTGTTCTATATATTTAAGCAATATCTGCTTTGCTTTTTCCCAACTTTCAATATCTGACTGCCTGACTTCACCTATATTCATCACAGAATACTCAATCTCACCTTGAGGATTACGGTTGACCTGGACACGAAATACCTCACCTCGTTCATCATGAGTAAACACTAATTCCCTACCTTGTTTTGACAAAGTAGAATGTTTAAATTTCAGGCTATCTTTACCAGTTCCTTTGAGTGAGTGATTGATTAGCTCAACACCCACAGGGACGGCTATAGATAATAACTGTCGCCTTAATTGTTGTTGTTCTGCTTGTTGTGCTTCAGGTAATGGTTGCCTTCGCGGTAATTGAGATTTAGCAATTAATACTAATGTCCTTGCTTCATCATCATCCCAATCGGCAGGGCTGGCTTTGAGTATTTCTTCAACTTGTGCGGCGGTTTTTCCATCCTTAAGTGCCTTAATAGCTACTCGTTTATCCCGGTCTGTGACCAATTCATTCTCTAGGTCAAGGCTGTAATACCTGTATAATTCTAATGATTGAGCCTGTGTTAGTGATGGCTTAACTTCAGCTATACTTTCAGATTTATGAGGTATTTTTTGAGCATTAGCTGTAGTTATATTAGAAGGTTGTTGTTCTATTCTTTGTGAATTAGCTGGCGTAATTGTGGCTGATTCTATGAGTTGATTGAGCCGTTTAATTTCTGCGTCATCTCGTTGGATTTCATAGCTTATGCCCAATTCGCTCTGAAGTTTGCTAAATGAGCATTTGTGTTTGTTGAGATTACCTCCCTGTTTCCAGAGTAACCGAGGTGAACCATCTTCATTAACTGAACCTACATCAATGCCAAATTTAATCCCTCTGACTCCCCCGTTACTGTAATAACTAACGACAGCTTTGACTTGATGATCCCTCCATAACCTCTCAATAAACTCTGGCATTGTGGGTTTATTTAGAGCCACTCGCTCAATCGCTTGCCTCATTATTTCTTCGCCGGGAAGCCCCATACTCTCGACTCGTTCTAATTGATTGCGAGTCATTGCTTTGCGTTTACTCTCCCAACTACTCTGTACTGGCGTGAGGTTAAATTCTCGCTCTAATAGTCGCGCTGAGTGTTCCGAATGGGCGTAATTATTCCAAGTCCGAATGGATTTTGCATCTAGGTTATTTACCCTGGATGCCACGATATGGGTGTGGTCGTGTTCTTTATCTGAGTGTCGAGCTATAAAGAAGTCATAAGCGGGTAATTCTGTCTCAATAAATTCATCAACTAGCTGGTTTAGTTTGGTGTCAGATATTCTTTTATCTGGTTGTTTAACCTGTGCTTCTTCTCCTTTTAGCCGCGATAAAACAATAACTGAGGCGAAATGGCGTTGAGAAATATTAGCTAATTCGTCATCAGTTAAAGCTCTGTCAGTTTTCGGCACACTCAGCATTAGATGATAACATGGGTCTTTAAGTTGGGGGTTGAGGTGGGCTGATAATGTGAACTGCTCTACTAATTTATTAGTGGTTGTTCCATACATATTCCCACCAATAATTTTGGCTTTCTCTTTTTCTAGTACGTATTTAGTAGTGCCACGAAATGATTTATTGGCTTTTATTTTCGTAATCATTTCGCTAATCCTCGTCTGGTATAGCTTGAGATAAGCTGGCGTGAGTTTGTTCTAATAGGGCTGTTAGTTCTTTGATTGTTTGCAGATATTCTTTGAGATTACTGGTCAAAGGTTGGCTACCAATTTTTACTGCTTCGTTGATAGCTCTGGTTTGTTGGTTGAGGTTATTCCCTATCTTTTTAAGTTCGTAGATGGTCTGTCTGTTAACTTCGGGAATAGTTAACTTGGGTTGGGGTAAAGGGTAATCAAATAATCTTGCTCTAATATAATCACTTTGCACCACACCATTGCACCGTTGTTCTAGCCTTGTTTTTTCGGCAGTGCTTACCCTAAAGGTGATGGTTGTCTCTCGCTTCTCATCCGGTTCTACTACCCGATTACTTAGAGTTTGGGCTAGTTGATTACTTAGATTGGTGCGAGGGTCTGGTTGCATAACTAGGCTTTTAGCTATCTGAATTTTTATTTTTAACCGGGTTATTCGCTGTAGCTGCTATGGCACGAAGTGCCGCGCAGGTAGGCGAATAACCCGGCACATCTGACTAATTTACCCCTTTAAGATACTTGTTTACTGGGGGCTTGGGGGACACCCCCAACAAGCAATTCACGACGCTTTACCCGAAGGGTAAAGTAGCGCGTAGCGCGTTACGGCGTATTGCTTGCCTATGCCCCCACGCGAGAACCAGGGCAACCCAATCTCTGGGGCAAGACGCGGATCTGGCAGCAACGCCACAGTGGTTAATCAGGGGCAATCCTGAGATGTGCCTCTGTACAAGGGCTGGTGAGGAAACAGCACTTATTCTCTTGTTTTTGATATTTTTTAGCCTAGTCTATGTTGGTAGGTCTGTATCTATTTTTTGTTTCTATTCGTCACATCTACACAAGAATCTTAAAGTTCTTTTGTACTATTTTTCTTTACAATTGAATAATTTGTTACTAATACTGCTGACTATGCCTCGCAAACCTAAAGCTGTTCCTTTATCTAAACTAGACGACATTCAAGCCAGCCTTAAACAAAAAGCGGCCACTCCTAAAACTATAAGTCTGGAGGAGTTGGTTAAAAGTTTGGCTAAACCTATTCAGGATATGTTGGATGCTGGCTACGATTATTCGGATGTGGCTGAGGTATTTAAAGGGCATGGTGTTGAACTAGCTGCTAGTGGTATTAAGAGTTTTCACAAGAAAGTTTTGGCAACTGATACTGATACATCTGGTGATACTTCTGGAGTTTCATCTGAAGAATCGAGTTCTGAATCATCCTCAGAATTATCTGAGGATTTAACTTCTCAAGAAACTATAACTGGTGATGCTGTTTCAGCAGTTGATTCAGATGGTTCGTCTAATTCATCATTAGACACAAGTGAACAATCTTCTTCACAACCTCCTCAAACCACTAAAGGTAAGAGAGGAACAGCTAAGACTCATGGACAGTTCAATGTCACTGATAGGAGTGATTTATGAAACGCATTGTCATGATTTTGGGGGGTAAGGGCGGTACTGGTAAGACTGCTTTTACTCGCTTACTATTGGATGAAATACAGTCTAAGGGGATTAATTATCTCGCTTATGATGCTGATACGGAGAATCCAGAACTCTATGAGTATTATCAAAACTTTGGCTCTGGAGTAAGGTTATTAAACTTTATCGAGGTCACGGAGGCAAAGCGGTTTTTTACAGAAATTAAAGCTGATAATCCTGACGTGGTTGTGGTAGATATGCCAGGGGCTAGTAGTAATAAAACTAGGGAGATTATTGGCAAGTTTGGTCTGTTTAAGATAGCTGGTGATTTGGGTTATCGGGTGACTCTGGTGACGGTTTTTAATTTGGGTTATTCGGTGATTACCAGTCTAAAAACTATGGTGGAATTTTGCGGTAATCAAGCTGATTATGTGGTGGTGAAAAATCTCTGTTGGGATAAGGGGTTAGGTTTTCTGCGTTGGGAAAGTAGTAAAACTCGGACGCTTATTGAGGAGTTACAGGGGGTGGAAATTGAAATGCCTGAGTTGGAGTATTCAACTTTCGATATGTTGATTGAGAAGGGTTTACCTTACTCGGCAGCGACGGAAGAGAATGGTTTTCCGTTTGGGGATTATTTATTGGTAAGTGGATTTTTAGATAAGGCTAAACCGGAACTAGAAAAGGCTGGGGTTTATTTGGGCTTGACTCAACCAGAAAGTAAACCTAATGTTTCATCTGCTGCTAAAACTGCAACTGGGTCAAAGACAAGCGGGTCTACTTCTCGTCGGGGTCAGAAGAAAAACGATGAATAGTAGCAGTAACGAACTTAGGTATTGATGAAAATTTTATCGGTTTGGGCTGGGTGTCAAAATTAGGGGATAGAACAAGAGTTTTGATTACGCTTAAAGCCCAATCTTCTCTGTCAAAAGTAATCTGAGTGTGTAACTGATGAATAATGATAACGGCAAAAATAATCATGACTCTGCTTCAAATACAACCTCAATAGAGTTGACTGAACTGGGGGAAGTAAAAACAGCATTGGGCAGATTATATAAAGAGTTTGAAAGTTTAAAACAATCACAGAAAACTGAACGCGAACGCGATAGGGCAGAGTTACAAGCATGGGCGCAAACCAATCTGATTCAGAACCAACTCCTCAGCAAAGCGATGGTGACTATCGAGATGCTGACGACAGAATTGAAAACTCAGAATCTCTCCACTCACGAGTTAGAGAAGAACAACGCCGATTTAATGCAGCAATTGACTCGCTTCACGACGCAATCACAGAATATTCCCACATCGCCGCCCACAATCGAATACTTAGAGTTCAAAGGGCTAAAGAGCGAAGTCTCCTTGCTCAAGGGGAATTGGAAAGAGCTAATACGCCAAACCAGCAAGTTGACAATGATCATTCAGGAGTTGAAGAACAGCCCTCCCCCAGAACCAATCATGATAGAGAAGAAGGACTCTCACTCTGAAGATGCCAGTAAATATATACAGATTGCCTTGTTTACATCAATCTTTACTTTGTTGATTTTCTTTACCTTGAATCAAATTATTCCTGTCAAAAGCTATAACAATTCTTTTGGTTATTTACCTCGCACGGACGAGCGAATTGCTTGGGCTAATACTAAGTTACAGCGTATTGAACGCCGTCTCGGTACTGACCCTAATCAGCGCAGATAAATTAACTTAAGTCCAGAATGGAGATAAGTTACTAGGGCATTTATCAAAATTTTAGGCAGCTATTTAGGGGAGTTATATACAGATTTGTCTGTGGCTAACTTTGGCATTAGCCGCACACCTGATATTTAATCCCCCTACAAGCTATGACCTTTCTTTGACCTAAGAGCTTCAATAGCCTTGCTCTCTTGTAAGGTCAATAAGTCCCAAACAGTAGATTGAAACTCAACACTCCAGTCTTGTATTAACTCCTCAATCATGTCCCAAGACTGTAAAGCAATACAATCTCTAATCAGTTCCAGATTAAGAAGAATGTCCGAGTAGGCATCTTCAGAATTACCAGCACCAACACAATCATCGGCTGGAGAATCAGCATCAGCTTGATTGGGTGCTAATTGGGCAGTAGATAAAGGTTCATCTGTTGGTGTTGAAGGTATCTCTACAGGTGACGGCTGCTGTGATTGCCCTTGTGATGGCATTGATGACGGCGCGAAACCCTTACCACGATTGTCTTGTGACGGGGGGAAATTTTCGGGCTGTTTCTGACATTCATTTAAAAGCAATACTTGTTGATTGTCTGCCAGTTGTGGGTCGATTTCTCTAGGGAATAGATCCAAATTTTGAGCAGTATTTTTTTCAATTAAAATTGGGCTATTGCTGTCAACAAAACCAAAGTCCTTATTTAGTAGGGATTTGGAGCCGTCACCATGATCGTCACCGTTGCCATCACTACCGCCGTCACCAGCAATAATTCTTTGAGCTAGGGTGTAATCATGAGTCGGGATATTGTCATCCATCCCCACAATTCTCAGGCGCAATCCGCGAATAAATTTTCCGGTCTTGGTGACTTCTTTTTCTACTTCCCAACCCAAAACACTACGGCACAACTCTAATAAATCAGGGGAGAAGTTATTGTGATGTTTGGCGTGATTGCCTGACTTACGGCAATAGTGGTTATACGAGCCGAACAAAGTCACCGGGGTAGTACCATCTTCTCCTTCATGGCGATCACTGCCGACTGGTGTTTTCGCCATTGGGTCATAAATGATGTGCTGGTTAATCCAAGCGGCGATAGAATCGACGCGGGTGCGGTTTTCCCAAAATTCCAAAGCACATTCGGGAATCTCTTGTAATCCCAGCAGTACGTTAGTGACGTGTTCATCGGGAATGCTGAGAACGTAATTAGTAAACGCCGATAGTTCTGGGGCAAATATTGCTTCTAAGTTGCGGCGTTGTGAGGCTGGCACTTCTTTATTACAAGGCACGGTAATCACGCGGCGCTTGACACGGCTGGCCGATTCGCCCATGAAAATCGGCAGGTTGGACAGCACTAAGGCCATACCGTCGTAGCGATATGCAAACGCCTTTTTCCCTTTCTCCTCGGCCCGTAAAAAGTCTTCCCCAGTCAAAGAAAGGAATTTACCCAGCTTGCCAGTTTGTTTGTCCTCGTCAGGGAACAGTACCAAGCGCTTGCGGTAAGCGTTAGCGCCTTCAAATCTGTTACCGCACCATTCCTCTAGGGTAGTGGTGTGGACATTCTGTTCACCAATTAAATTGACTACCAGCCTGCTAAAACTGCCCTTGCCTGTACCGCCAGGGCCAATCAGGTGAACAAATTTTTGCAGGTCGTGTCTACCCTTGAGGACGGCGTTACAGTAACAAAGCAACAAGTCTTTAATAGAGTCGTTACCGTTGGACAGGTGGTCGAGGAACGCATCAATTTCTGACCAGTTTTTAGCATGGGGGTCATACTCCCGTGGCAGTTGCCAAGTTAGGCGATAAGTGGGGGAGTGGGGTAAAAGCTTGCCAGTGGACATCTCCACCACCCCATTCATAAAGGGCAACAATTCTCTGGGGGAAGCTTCCAGCCATTTGCGAACTATCAGCTGATTTCGCATGGCTTTGACGATGTTGGTAATGTAAGTGTGGGAGTTGTAGCCTTCAATCCCCTTGCTGGCAAGTATCTGTGAGACGACCGCTTCGATAAATTCGTGGGTTTCTGGCGACCATACCCCAGCGTAATCAGCCTCATAGCGCATCCACAGGGCGATCTCGTTGTTAAAGGCGAGTTTGTCGCGGTATTCCTGGGCTATCTCCCGCCCGATCCTATCCGCAGGTGGAACTCGGAAGTTCCGCCGCTTTTGAAATTGTTTTTCCAATCTGGCGATCGCCATTTCGTAGGCATCATCAAAAGCGCCAGCTCCCTGATTGACAATCAAATCATCCAGCCCCTTACCGTCCTTTGCATCCCAGTTTATATCAGCCGCGTAGCAGTAACGTTTCTCAAATGCCGAGAACAGCTTCCTTTTACCTCTGGCTACAGCTTTTTGAGCGCTACGCTTTGTGTCTTGGTCAAAGGCAATCAGCCATGCACTGTCTTTCTCAGCAAAGGGAACTAAATCCTCTATGAGCATGGCATTAGTGCCACTAGCGCCACATTCACAGCCGTAAAGCGCAATCATCACATATCCCTGAGACAAGGCACTGAGGGCTTTCTTGCCGCCCTCGGTGATGCCTCTTTCTATTGCGGATTCTTTGAGCCATTCCCAGAAGCTACCAACCATCGGCACTTTCACCCCGTAGCGCTCTCCTATCATCTGCCGCACTGATGGGGGTACAGGGGGGAAATATGCCCGATTACCTCCGGCTTTGGGTGCGAGATACCTGTATGGGCGTTCCTTTTCTTCATCCCACAAGCTGACGATTCCCTGCCAGACTGAACCGTCTTCATTCATGAAAAAGGCGCTATATATTGGTTCGTTGGCTTCATGTCTAAATCGCTTGTAATCCCAGCCTAAAGCGTCATGAATGGGGGTGCTGACATCACCGCCAAGGCTACATTCAATGTCTGGGTGAAATTCGATGCAGGCTTCAAAGACTCCTGGGCTAATCCCCGAACCTTCAATAAATGACTGGCGTATAAACGCTTGGAATTGTTCAAAACTCTCGAATTTGTTCCGCCGTCCCTCAAGTGCCTTGCTGTTGAAAGTGGTTAGGAGTGGGACTGACTCTTGTTGAACTGAAGCAGATTGCGTTAAAATTTGAGGAATCGAATTATTTTGTAGTGCGCCATGATGTGACAGTCCAGGCGCTTTCTGCATTTCTGTTGTATTCATTTGTGGCTCCTTAGTTTGGTGATTACTTTCGATGAAGATTGAGTAATCCCTTTCACTTTTAAGCACGCCACTGTTAGGCTAGAGCTATAAAAATTTGTTAACTACCTGCGGTAGTACTTGACCGCTTTGGTGACGACTGGTAATCGTCATGGCATGGATAAGCTCCAGACAGTAAGAGAGTGACTTGCCCCAAAGTAGGTTGGGACTACCCTTTTTTTTGTGCTTTTTTAGGGCTGTGTTCATGACTCCATGAATTTTTACCCTGTGTGTCAAAAAGAATAAACTTTAAACTTTTGTTACACCTACCTTTAGCTTTAAGCTTGATATCTTGCCTTTTGAAACTCGGATTAACCCTAATCTTGTCCTTCAGATTGAGAAGATTGAAATTTTTTGCGCCTAGCTGCAAGTGCATCTCTAATCACAGTTTCAACTAAATTACTAACACTACGGTTTTCTTCTTCAGCCCATGTATCTAATTCCTCCTTTAGTTCCGGGGGTAGGTAAATACTCACTTTCGGTTTCTTTGTGGCCACACTTAATAGCGTCTCAAAATAGCGTAACTAATAACGCTATTTATAGCTCTTTAGTATGACTTAAATCTATGGTGTTGACAATTGCCGTTACTTACCGTTACTATAGCATCAACAGGCAAAAAAACCACAAAAAACAAAACTTTGTATCAAATGGTGAAAATGCCGCAGGAATTATATTGGCTACCACATTAATGCAGAGATTGTCTTAATCAAGGCAGGAAGCCTGTTTCAGAACCTTGTCAATTGAATAATTAGAGGGTTAAACCTTATGACAGATTTGGCACAAATGCCCGAAAATACCCTAAACGGGCATCAGGGTACACTCACGCTGATAGCAGGTTACGACCTCGGTAACTCTGGCGTTAAGTTCGTTACGTCAGACCGAAAAATCAGATTTCCAAGTTATTTAGAGAATTGCTACTACCGTCCGACCGAGTTACCAACCGAGGGTTATGTAGAGTACCTAGAAGGAGACGCAATCACCAAACTGGACTACAAACAGTGGTTGTCAGGTTATTCCGCTTATGACGCAAACCCCAAAAACCACTTGCGAGTGACTGACGATGCTACGGCTAAGGTCACTCAATCACTCAAACACCTATTAGCAGCACTGTCTTACTATCCCTATAAGCCAGTAATTAACCTAATTATTTGTGCGTCCTTGCATGAGCGAGGAGATTTAGAGGAACAGTTGATTGCTGCTATCGCGGGTAAACACATCGTCAAGTTTGGTGGTAAGCCCATACCAACAACAGTCAACATTCACGTTTTGAAAGTTTACGACGAAGGACACGCCGCTATTGCTGCTAATGCCCATAGACTCGACACCAGCAAACAGAACGTGATTGTAGATATTGGCAATCGTACAGTCATAGCAACCTTAATCGGACAAAAGGGACATTTAGCCAACCGCAAGACATTTGATAACGGGGTTGAGGAATTAATCAAAATGATTTCCGTCAACCCAACATTTAAAAACCGACTACAGGGAGAAATAGCAATACCCCATCTAATTCGCCAAGGGTTAGAGAGTAATGAAAAACCGTTTTGGTACGGTAAACAATTTAGTTTTGAAGATATTTACAGACAAGAGTTAATGCCTTGGGTGCAGAAGTCACTAGCACCAGTTTTCAAATTCATACACCCGTGGAAGATAAACGCCGATGCTTGCTTAATTATTGGCGGAGGTTCACAACTTCATAGTGTTGACGAGGCATTAAAAGCTAAAGGATTCGTAATAGCAGAAAACCCACTCTGGTCAAATGCAGAGGGTTTATACCAATTAGCGACAATGATGTATTCGAGGGGAATAGATGAGTAACGAGAGCATCAGAGTAGTGATTAGAAAGCCGTTTCATCCAATGCTCAAACAACTATCCGAACAACTAAATATTGATGATTACGGCGAATTGGTCAACTACATACTTTTAGAGTTCCAACGACGCGGCGGTGACTTTTCCGAGTCGGTGGAAATGCCTAGCAAAAAGGTTGAATCATCTCTGGCTAACAAATTAGCAGCAATGTTTTGATAAGTATGAACAACCTAAATAGAGTCTATGACAGCACAATTCTCAGCAGCCAAAAGGTCTACCAGATTGACAGAACGCTGTATCGCTATCTGTATAAAACAGGCACAATCGACCATCCAAGGTATCACTTTCGACCACTAGGGGGGCAACGAAAGAAAGCAGATTTGAAGCTGAATCACAAGACTTTAACAAATCGTTGTTATGAAGTGGAAGGTGCAACTACAAAGAGTTCTGTTATCAGTCAAGAATCACTGCAATTAGCACTATTTTGAGGTGAATAATGAATACTCAAGCACTACCAGAATTGATTGCACAAGCCCAAGAATTACTTCAAGCAATCCGCCAGCATCCACAATATCAAGCACTGCAAATTGATGCAGATGTCACCCTTGGGGATGTCAGCCAGTTTTTCAATACTCTGCAATGGCAGGCGAAAGCTTCAAGTGTGGATGTTTCAAGAGAAGAATTTTTTCAGTGATGGGGAGAGCGATTGCTTGACTGGACACCGAGCAATCGCCCTCAGAAATGTACCAACTAAGTACAAAAGGATCATAGCAATATGTCAAAACCGTTAGGCTTTTTCACATCAACAATGCCGGGGGATGGTTCCTACCTAGATGAACTTCAACAAGAGTACGGCAGCACATTTGAACAACTAAGCAAGGTAGAAAAGCTCTTTCTCCTGCAAAACATCGCCCAAACCTTACTGGGAGCCGAAATCAACGTTATTGGCAGCACAGTATCAGCGTCGGCTGTTTCAACAGTCTCTCCAATTGTTCAAGGTCTTTACAAACGAGTAACGTTAGGCGACCTATTGGGGTTGGCAGAGGCACTAGTTAATCAACTCAAGTACCAGCAATAGGAGTAAAATATGGCGCGTAACTATGGAACTGCCAAGCTGAAAAACCATATCTCCAGTAATGCCCCTGGTACTTTGGGAGCAATGGGCAAACTGTTTGACGTGTCGGCGGAGGACTTCAACAAAGCCTTGCAGGGCGACCAAACGGTAATCACCAAAATTGCAGACATGGCGCGACTGTCTGACACAGCTAAGGCTAATCTGCCTAAAGCTTTGGAGGCATATCGGAAAATCATTGAAACCACAGGGGACGTAAACCAAGCTTATGCCGAACTTGTGCAACTGACCCAGAAGCACGGAACGCAAACCCTGAAAGCTATCAACACCAGTAAAACAGGAGAGCAGCGTTTTAAAAACGAAATGACCGAAATGCAGGCGGAACACGTCAACGCCACCACAGCAGAAGCAACCCGACACGCTCAACGCTCATCCTTGATTCAGATAGCAGGGGCCACCGCAGACCTAATGGCACTGGCTAAGTATGAGGCGGATTTAATCAAAGCGTCTAACAAAGTTCCAGAAGCACAGGATACAGCAGATCGCGCCTATGAAACTGCGGTAACTAACGCACTGTGGACAAACGGTAGTGAAGCGAAGACAGATCGCATACCCAAGCCGAACTACAGCCGGACTGGTGGGATTAGTCGTGTGGGGCAGTGGTTCCGCAACTTTATGGGTATTTAACCATAAGTAAAAAGCCAGAGTTCTTCTTTCTCTGGCTTTCACGCATGAATACTGACACAAAAGCAAAATGAATAATCTTGATTTCTTAATCTCTCAATTCCACCCCGAAAGTGTTCAATCTTCCTCTGTCGTTTGGGGTGAACCACAAAAAACTCAAACCACTCCAGAGGATGAGGACGGCGATCGCCTAGAGCAATCTATAAGGGATGTCTTCAATAACAAACAACTCTTAAACAAAGCTCTAGCCACATTCTTGGGCGTATTTACCGCTAACACTGGAGTCAGCCTGCTAACGAGTTTATCCATTGGGGCGATCGCATCTGGGACACTGGGCAGCATTGTACTGGGTTTATTCTTCGCCAACACCCTGACCAAAATTCAGTACGACGGACAAATCCATATTGGCAAAGACTTCATAGTGGCGACTGTTCAGACTGCAAGTGTAGGGGCTTCGCTGTGGATAGCTTTTGACGAGTATCGGGTTGTGAGGGAAGCGACTAAGACAGGTAAGACACGCTTCTATGAGGAGGTAAGGAGCTACGAAGTTAAACCAACTCCCCAAACTGAAACTCCCTGGCTGTTGATGGGGTTAGGTGCAGTGGGGTTGTTGCTATTGGCAGCAGTGCTAAAGGGGGCAAACCAATGAAACTTAAGCAGTTCGAGTTATACAGAAGTTCAGGGACAGCCAACAATATTACTGTGGGTGTGCTGGCAACCATCGGCTTAATCTGTGGGGCAAAGTCATTTACAGGAACTCAAATCAGTTTGGTGGAATATTGCTTCATCCCCGAAACACTGACCTCACCAGATAACCGTGCTAGATACTGCACACCCTCTAAACGCTACATAATGCCGGAGTCTGAGTTTTATGCCGAAGTTTACGCACCAGCTAACCCTGAATTTCAACGTGATAATTTTCTGCCAACCAAAGCAACCAGATTAAGGATTATTCCACCCAGCAACCCGAATAAACCGCTTTGGGGTCTAGCCGCAGTCTTGACTACTGGTGGAGCTTTCGCATTGTCCAAAGCTAGAGAATGGCGATTAATGCAGCTACTACCCGAAGTAAGGAATGAGCTAAAAGCCAACTGGTTAATTAGCAAACTTCGTGAGGGCTTGAGACTCCACAAAGAAAGCTACACCGCGCAGTTAGACTACGAATTTCACCAGTGGTCAGAAAATCGACGGGCAAGGGCAGCCCAGTTATCAAACATGACACCGCAAGAGTTAGCCATCTTTACCGAGCAAGTAAGGTTAAGGGCTGAGGCTGAGGCACGGGCTTCTCTACAACAGGCAACGGGACAACCAGCCGGTGCATTGCCGGGGCAGTCGATTGAAGATATCACTAACCCATCAGACAAGGTGACAGGCGCTGACTCTACCCAGGCGATTGCATCAAAGGACAGTTGGGTACAAAACTTAGTCAAACAAACTGCCCTGATTTGGGGCAACCAAGGCGGCGGTAAATCTTGGCTTGCTCGTTACGTTGTTAAACAGAAAAAACAGGCAGGCTATCGAGTTATCGTGCTTGACCCTGACAGCAACCGTGCAGAATGGCGAGGCGTTGAAAGTTACCACTCTTGGGACGAGATTGAACAGCAGATCCGCAATTACGTTAAAGAACTGGAATCAAGATTAAAAACTTTCAATGATTCCTCAATGAGTGAGGAGCAATGGCGGCAGAAACTTTGGGCAGAAGGTAAAGCCACCGCCCTCATTTGTGAGGAAGCAACCACATACGGGGACTTTATTAAAGATGCGGAATTATTAGAGAAATTCGGCAAGCTGGCACTTACTAAAAGCCGCAAACAAGAGATGCCTTTAACTGTGGTAGCTCACAACAATACACAGACCTGTTTATTCGGGATTAAAGGTTTACACAATCTCGTTTCTAAAATGCTTCAAGTTGAATGTTTAGCTGAAGTAGATCCAGTTACACTGCAACCAAAATCTACTGGTAAAGCAAAGGTAAAACTCGATAGTTCTAACGAATGGCTTGATGTTTATCTGCCAAGTTTGACAGCCAAAATATCTGATTTTAGTGACACAGTAACACCAGAAAATCACTCAAATCCGCCCATTGATAAAGCCACTTTAGAACGCATTTATGAACTGGAATTTAATCTCGGTGGCAAGGCTGGTGATACCCCAGATGAAAAAACTAAACTATCACCGATGGCGCAGAAATTGTATGAATATCTCACCCGTACTGAGCGAATAGAAGCTGATGTAAGAGAGTTCAAAGGTAATTTTAAAGTTAACGGTGAGAGATTTACTGTTGAGCAAATCAAGGGCTGGATGTATGAAATTGTTGGCGCATCCTTAGCCGACTGGATAGACGAGGGTGTTATCAAGCTCAATCAAATTTGACTGCTCTCTGTGTCTGGTGTCTCGCCCCTAAAATACCCTTTTTTAGCGGACACAGGACACCAGACACCACAGACACCAAAGCTTGAAAGCCTTATACAGTATAGACACTAGCAGACACAACACCAGACACCGCCCAGACACCAAGTGTCTATTACGTGTCCGCTAGACACCAATAATAAATACCCGAATAAATAGCCATTTATTATTAGAACATTATCAACATCATGCTGAGAATAGTAATTGTTGAACCAGAAACATTCACGCTCTTAGGCATCAAGGGGGCTATTGAAAAATCTCCAGATATAGAAGTTACAGGGTCAGCTTCCAGTGGAAAGATAGGTTTTCAGTTAATTGAACAAGTAAATCCTGATGTTGTGTTAGTTGATTTACTATTACCCGACATGAGTGGTTTAGAACTTACTCGTTCAATTAAAAGAAATACTAATAGTAAAGTTGTCATTTTTACTAATGAGACACATTCAGACTTTATTAACTCGGCTTTCCGTCATGGTGCTGATTCTTATATGCTCAAGAGTGCTGATGTAGAATTGATTGAACTAGCCATCAAGAGAGCTTACTTTGATGAATGCCTGCTTGACCCTAAGTTGGCTAAAAAATTATTAGAAAACCTTCATCACAACAGATATATCAAACCCAACTTCGTTGACAAAAACTTGCTTGAGCCACCTACTGAACGACAAATACAAGTCCTACGTTTACTGGCTCAGGGTTTAGTTTTTCAAGATATTGCCAAAGAAATGTTTCTGTCTGTTAGTACGGTCAAACAATATGCCAGTGATTTGTACAGTAAATGGCACGTCAAGAACCGTTATGAGGCGATAAAAAGAGGGGCGATGCTTGGTTATATCGACTATAACTTGATTGTGAATGAATGATGTATTAGTGGGGAGAGCGAAAGGATTAAGTCGGGGATTGGTGGGGTTTAACTATTTTCTATCTTCCTCTTTTAGAGCGGTTGACTATCTACCTATCATAAGTGTCTACATAATTGTCAGCAGCCGTAGACAATTATGTAGCTCTAAAAAGCAACTTACAACTCTTACACGAAACCATATAAGCCCGCTCGGAGAAATCTAGCGGGATTTCCTTGTGTCAAGCGATGTGGTAAGAAT
>NZ_JADEXS020000004.1 GCF_015207005.2 Desmonostoc muscorum LEGE 12446 | reverse complement strand
CTGATTGATAAGTCTGGGTTAATCGCCTGAATTGGTGAACGACATATTAGGCTTTTAGGTCAGTTACATTGTTTTATTGCGTTTAGACAGCACAGACAAAACCCCAGATCACAACTGACTAAGTTTTCTTTTTTAGGCTGAAGTGTTGTAGACGTGTTACTTAAGTGACTAATTTGGGAACTCTATAGCTTAGGTCTATAAATATTACCTGAGAATTATTATCCTCACAAATTACGGTAAAAACTATGTCTGAAGAAAGTGCAGAAATTATATTAATACCATCAGAGAGTACACCGTCTAAAATAGAAACGTCTATCGCTGCATTTAGTGAACCGCTTGCTAATTTTTTAAAGCATCTTGGATTACCGACAGATAACATTCTCTCACCTATTCAAGAAAGAAGAAAGGTAATTTATAACTTGGAAAGTACTTTGGAAGTTCTTCCTCTAGAAGAAAGAGCCAAATCCGAGTATTTGTCAAAGTTTGCTGCTTCAATAACAATGGGTTTGTTTGATGGTGCGCTTACCTTTCTATGGGATGAGACTATCAAGGCGTTAGGAAGATTAATAGTTGGCTTTGATTTACAATATTTTTACAATGTTGCAGGAACTATATCACCAAAATACAAAAATTTAAACTTAGAGGAAGAACTGGAAGCTATATCTGCTCATGATCTATTGGAGATATGTAGAAGAATGGGTTTAATAAGTGATATCAACTTCACAAGATTAGAACATGTTAATTACCTTAGAAATCATGCTAGTGCTGCACACCCTAACAAAAATAATATCACTGGAATGGAGATGATAAGTTTGTTAGAGTATTGCTTAAACTATGCAATAACTGCAAAACCAGATCATTCTGCAATTAGGATAAAGCTGCTTCTTGAAAATATTAGGAAGAATGAAATACCTGATGAAGATTTTGTTTTAATCGGTGAGGATATTGTTAATCAACCTCAAGAAAGAATAGATGATTTTCTTCAGTCAATTTTTGGTATTTATTGCGATCAAAAACAAGAGTTACATGTAAAAAGGAATATAGAAAAATTAATTCTTTATGTTTGGAATTGCGCTTTGGAAGAGACAAAATATTATATAGGTTCTAAGTTTGGATGGTATAGAAAAAATGGTGATACTGCCAGAAGAAATGCAACTCAGAAAATTTTAGAAATTGTTAATGGTCTTCAATATAAAGATGAAGATAGTTTGGCAGCAGAACTTATTGAAAAGTTGCAAAATTTAAAGACAGTTCATTTTGAGTGGCAGAACTATTATAATGAATATCCTCACGCTAAATCAATAAGCGAATCAATTCCAAAAACTGGCATACCTAAATCAGTTATAAAGTTATTTGTTAAAGTTATTTGTATTTGTTATTGCGGTAATGGTAAGGGTTATAAAAGAGGAGTAGATGAAAGAGCAATATCTTATTACGAAACTTTTATTAATAGTTTCACCATAGAAGAAGTTAAAGAATATTTGATGCTCTTTAGTGATCATGAATTTGTATATGATCTAGACACAACAAAAGCTGATGAACGGATGAGAGAGCTTGCAGATAATCTGAAAAAAAAGACAACAAATGTTCATATTAACAAAGCATTATATAAAATTACTAATTTTCCTAGATTAGCTTTATCTAAAATTACTTCTGATTCTTCTTATAAAGAAGCTATAAAGTATATATAGTCTAGCTGATTGATTAATTTTTATCACTCCGAATCCTTCAACATAAGAGTCAACAATTCCGACATCTCCCACAAATCTTTATTCCGGTTATCATCATAAATCATCAGCGTCCTGGGGTCAGCATGACGGCTCAATTTCTGCACCTTTCTAATATTCCCATCCGTCGCATCCAATGCCGCCGTAATTGCCGAATGCCTGACCCTATGCGGTGACATGGGTTTCTTCACCCCAGCGAACTTAAAAGCTGCCGACACTATTTTATAGATAGCATCCGTAGTCAATCTATGCCCTTCATTATGAAAATCTAACGCTGTAAAAATTGGTAAACTAGCATTCAAATCCCCTCGCGCAATTAGCCAATCAGCAAGAGCAGCCGCCACATCCTTGGACATATCCAAGTATTCTTCATTCGTTCCCTTGCCCTTCCCCAAAATCCTCAACTTGCGTCCATAAAAATCAAAGTCGCCCACATTAAGATGGCATATCTCCTGGCGACGCAATGCTAAACCCCACAGCACCAGAAAGATTGCATAGTTGCGCTTACCAATTAAAGTCTCCCTGTCAAACTGCTGAATTACTTTTGCTATCGCTTTGCTATCAACACCCCGCGTATCTCGGTATGCCTTAACCTTCTCCCCCTCGACATCCTCCAGGGAATAATTGCACACCCCCAGCTTACGCCCCATCTTCGCCAACGACTTAATCGCCGCCAACCGCCGATTGATTGTCGCCTCCCGCAACCCAGATTTAATCAACATCGCCTTGTACTTCAGCACCACCATCACCGCCTGAGAGGGCTGCAAGTGCAGAAACTCCAGCACACTATCACCAGTCGGCGGCACAAGAGTCATCTTCAGAAAGAAATCCCTCAAATCCTTTTCATAAGCCCGTCGAGTATTGGGGTTGCGCTTATCTGCCAACAGTTGCGCCAACACATCTGGGTCGCCCTGAAGTTGTGCGTCAAAATATCTGGCGATCGGTGCATCTAAACACGCCTCCAATTCTACCTTGACGATTTCCCCCCAACCTGGCTGATTAGGCATAAGTGCTTACTAGCTCGTTATTGATAATACAGATTTCCAATAACGTCTATCATTGCATACAATGTTTTTGCCTGAACGTTTACACAAGATATAGCAATAGTCACTTGTTGCGGAAGTCACTAAGTATCATCAGCGCTGTGTGTAGTCTGTAAAATTGCTGCTTTGATATCGAAATTGATATCAATTTTGGTAGCACAAGAATATTGGGGATTCTGCCCCAAAGCGATGCCTGCGGCTGGCTACGCCAACACCCAAAAACTGCTGCCCTCTATGGTAAGTAGGCTAATATTACCTACTCGTACTTTTTTCAACGCAGTGTCTAACCCTCATCAGCAGATTGCAAGACAATTGCATACAACTTTTGGCTAACCCGAAAGTCAGCAGTAGCAATTAACTGATCAATCAATGGTTTAATAGCTGGAATTAGCCCTTGTTTTTTGGCTTGTAGCAAGACTCCCAACAGACCCGTTACATTTAGTCCATAACTTGTAGCGACTGCTCGTCCTCGGCGTTCATCCATTAATAGCAAGTCAGCTTTCAGTTCTAAAGATAAAATAATTGCTTCGGCTTCTCCTAAGTCAATATTGTTCTGATTTTCCTGAATTTCTGTAACTTGTTGAGAATTAACAACAGCTATCGTCTGAATCCAAGATAGTTGTTGTACTTCTACTGCCCCAGGAACAACTTTATCTACACCTACCATCTCGTTATAAACGGCTTGGGGAATGATAACGCGACTATACAACTGACGCAGTAAATCTAACTGACCAATCGCTGCCAAGTTTGTGATCGGTGATGTGTCGCTAACTATAATCACAACAAGCCCATTGATTGCAGTGTCCGCACATCGGATTGGAAGTCTTCTACATCATAGTTGATGTGTAAACCGCGTTTAGCCAGTTCATGCTGGAATTCAAGTACTGTGATTCCTGTCCAGGCTCGGACTTTGCCACTGCTAATTTTACCTTGCTGATAAAGCAAGATGCCAATTTCTAATTTCAGTTCATCCGAAGTCATGTTTGATGCTCGGAGGATGTCATCGGGAATTATGACGCTCATAAGGGAAAACTCCAATTCATAGTTTATTCTAATTCTTCTGTCATGCTGGGCAAGAAAAATCTATTAAACCTTTATAGTATTAGACCTTTATAGTTTAAACTGATTATACCTTAATTAGCTTATAGGTTTAGTAATCGTTTGAGGTCTTCAGCATTCTTGACTTGGCTCCAGTCAACCTCACAAGAAAGCAATAGTTCTATGGCAACTCCGATTAGGTGCTGAGGGTAAACCCGCTCACCAGGGGGAACTGCTTCTGTGTTGTTGTCCCGCACTGTTCGGGCTGTATCCGTTAACCAGTCATGCTGTGTGCGAGTAATTTTAATATTGATCGTCACGGGCTTTTCTGATACTACTGCTGAAGAAGTTGGTGATGCAGTAGGGGCTTCTAATGCTGACTTTGGGGCTGGTGATGTTATAGGCATTTTCTCAACTGGTAAGGAAGTTGGTTCTACTTCGGCGGCAGGAGAGGTAATCTCTGGCTCTGATTGGCTCTTAATTCCAGAAAACTGGCTTAATTTCATGCCAGACATTTTCTTTTTGGTCATTTCGTCCCCCAATGTTTGATGTATTCTTTAGCTAAAGATTGGTAAGCTCTAGCACCACTGGACTTGGGGGCGTAAGTCCTGACTGGTTGTTGCGCTGCGATGGATTCAGCAACAGCTATGTTATCAGGGATAGTTGTGTGCAACAGTCGATAACCTAACTCCACTGCTGCCTCAATTAGTAAATCGTCAGCCTCTTTAGTCAGAACTAACCGGGGCTTATACCGAGTTCTGACAACATCAATGGGAATATCTGCCCTTTCCCCTCGAATTAACTCCACGGCTTCCGAAAGCCCTTTTAGAGAAGCGGGTTCGTTCATTGTGGGGATAAGAATGCGCGAGCTGCTAAGGATGGCTTGCACTGATACCACCGATAGTCCAGGCGGACAGTCCATTAAGACTACATCAAACCCAGAAAGCCTTGACAGCGCTGGAACGAACAAGTCACTCTCAGCTTTTAGGCGAAACATACCTATGTCACCCGGAATCAGACAAAGGTGTTTTACTTGGGTCTGTTTGGGTGCGATCGCTTCTTTACTGGTTAGCCAGTCAAGGGTTGTTGGCTCAGTACCATCCATGCCTAGACCGAACGAGAGAGTACGCTGTCCATCTAAATCAATCAGCAGGGTTTGGCGTTTGGGAGATGCTAGAAATGCCCCTAAGTTTAGGGCAGTAGAGCTTTTACCTGTCCCACCTTTAAAGTTGAATACACTGATAACAATCATTTGTTAAAAATCTAAAGCGTTAATCAGTCTATACCATAAAGGTCTAATACTTTTATATCTCTATACATTGAAACATATCTGACTTGAATGAGGCGATTATTATTGAATAATACCATAAAGGTCTAATAGTTTTAAAGTAATAATACTTTAAAACTATTAGACCCCAAAGTTCTAGTTTCAGAAGTGGTAGTAACTGGAGCAGAGGGAGAATTGGAAAATCAAGTCTATGATGTAATTCGGACAAAGCCTGGTATGAGAACAACCAAGACTCAGCTTCAAGAAGATATTAATGCCATCTTTGGTACAGGCTATTTTTCTAATGTGCAAGCAGTTCCCACAGATACACCTCTGGGGGTTCGAGTAACAGCAGTGAAAATTCCAAACCCAGTTCTCAAATTAGTCACTGTCAAGAACGCCCCAACTCTGCCAAAAAATGTAATTCAAGACAGTGACTTTTCTAAACCCTGCAAAACTGCTTGTTGTTCTTGCTTGGACAGCTTTTTTAAGCCTTGGTCGGCATCAAAAGCCGCAGACGAAACGAGCAAAACGTTAATCTTTTCAGTTGCAGGTAGATTTGGAATCCACCCTGCTTTTTAAGGGGGGCTAGGGGGGATCAATAGGTGCTGAAAGTCACAGCCAACGACTTTTTAAACAACCTCTAAGGATTATTTAGAAAATTGCACTTTACTGAAACTTTATCTTTCTAGGAATAATTTTCATAAATGCTCATAATTGAAAAAAAACAGTACTTAATATAGCGATTAGGGGTACAGCCGGGATACCTGCAATTTGGGACACGTTGTAAACAAATGTTGCAGAAACCGATTTTACAATTTACTAACTTGCCCAAAAATGGTATTGAGACATTCAAATTTTTGCACACTAAAATCAACTCTTCACGCGATTCAGTCTCTTAAACTTGCCCATAAATGGCCATGTTTGGGAATGTTTCAACTGGAGGAATAAAGTAAAGCTTGGGATTGAAACAACCGTATATCAAGGGTTTGGCTTGACATCCGTTACAGAACTTTACAACGTGTCCCATTGATAGGGTATCCCGGCTGAACCCCGATTACGCATAAATTAATTAAATACTCATGTTATATAAGGAGATGAATATAACAAAAAATAATCTCAGTAAAAACTGGGATTATTCTTTGATGATTAATTATTAACAAATAGAGGGCTTCAGTAAGTATTGAAGTCGCGCAAAGCTGCGAAAATGCGGCTTTTTATTGGACGCAGCTTTTGCCGCAAGGTAGACTGGGTTAATTTTTTTAATTAGCTCTTTCTCAATTCAAGATTAAATTTACCCAGAGAAAAAAGCGAATGAGCCAAAGTCTAAATATTCCAGAAATTGCCATTGCGATCGCTGCAAAACAACACAACCCGACAATTTTAACTCCAGATTTTCTGAAGTATAGTGGTATCGTCCCTAATAATTGGGAACTGGGTAAGCCTCCGATTCTAACAGATTCTAATGCTCAGGTAGTCTTTGCTAACGGCATTAGTATAACTTCATACGTCAATCGGATTATTTTCACAGAGGCGATCGCCACTAAAGAATCCACTGAGGTGGAAATTCCGGCTCTAGCTGGCAAATATGTAGAGACATTGGCGCAAGTAGACTATCAGGGCGTGTCTATTAACTTTCGGGGACATGTCTTGTTCAATGAGCAAAACAATACAGCACGCAACTATATTTTTGGCACACTGCTGAATCCTGGTCCTTGGCATGAGTTTGGCAAAGCACCTGTGCAAGCTGCCATGCGGTTTAATTACACCCTAGAAGGGGCACAGATGAGCTTGGATATCAATGAAGCAGGGCTACAACTGCCAGATCGAACAGTGCAACCCATCGTGCTGTTCACCGCCGCTTTTAATCACGCAATTGTTCAAGAAGAACCAAGTCAGCGCTTAGCTATTCTATCAGAAATAATTAGTAATTGGCAGACAGATATAGAGGCTTACAAAGAACTGGTGAACACCAAGTTTCTCAATTCACCATATCAGCTAAATCTAGTAGCAAATGAATCTGTTATCCCCACAGCAAGGACTTTTTGAGGGCTGTGTGAGGACGAATAGATCGATAAAACCAAACACCACAACCCCACAAAATACTTTTGTAAAGCAGGGGGTTGTTCAAAAATCTGACTGGAGATTTTACCCAATTTGCGGGGAGATTGGTGTTTGTGTTGGCAAAAAGCAGCATCTATTAAACAATTGGGAGATTATTCATGAACGATATTGACTTGATAGTGTCTTCTGTGACGGCTCCACTATATGTCACTTTGAATCAAACGATTCCCGTGTCTTGGAGAGTTACAAACCAAGGTACAGATTCTGCCTTAGCTGACTGGTATGACTATATTTACATTTCCGATGACCAGTTCTTCGACTACAGCGATACCCAACTGACCGCTCGTTATACAGGAGAATATACGCCTCTAGCATCTGGGGGGAGTTATACAGCCACCCAGGACATTTATATTGCTGACTATATAATAGGAGGCGATCGTTACCTATTATTTGTCGCTGATGGAGGAGGATACTACGGCAACTTCCAGGGTGAAACAAATGAAACCAACAATGTATTCGCCCAAGCCATCACCATAAATGCCCCAGATTTGGTGATTACTGCCGCCAATGCCCCAACTACTGCTGTACGAGGTGAGACGATTTCGGTGTCTTGGACAGTTAAAAACCAAGGTACAATTTCTGCCTTAGCTGACTGGTATGACTATATTTACATTTCCAATGACCAGTTCTTCGACCTAAGCGATTTCGAACTCGCCAGGCGCTACACAGGAGAGAATACGCCTCTAGCATCTGACAGTAGCTATACAGTTACCCAAGATATTTCTATTCCCAACACCTTCTTGCTACCACCAGGCGATCGCTACTTGTTCTTTGTTGCGGATAGATTCAACTACCAGGGTGAAACAAGTGAAACCAACAATGTATTCGCCCAAGCCATCACCATAAGTATAAGTGGGCCAGATTTGGTTGTGACAGCAGCTAGTGCCCCAACCACGGCTGCATTAAATGAGAGGATTTCCGTGTCTTGGACAGTTAAAAACCAAGGTACAGTTTCTGCCTCATCTAACTGGTATGACGCAGTTTACATTTCTGATGACCAGTTCTTCGACTACAGCGATACCTCTCTCACCTACCGTTATACAACAGGAGAGAATAGGCCTTTAGCATCTGGGGGGAGTTATACAGCTACCCAGGATATTTATATTGACAAATACTATGTAGCAACAGGCGATCGCTATCTGTTATTTGTCGCTGATACATACAACTTCCAGGGTGAAACCAATGAAACCAACAATGTATTCGCCCAAGCCATCACCATTGCTGCCCCAGATTTAGTGATTACTGCTGCCAATGCCCCAACTACTGCTGCACTAGGTGAGACGATTTCTGTGTCTTGGACAGTTAAAAACCAAGGTATAGTTTCTGCCTCATCTAACTGGTATGACTATGTTTACATTTCTGATGACCAATTCTTCGACGATAGCGATACCTATCTCACCAACCGTTATACAACAGGAGAGGATACGCCTCTAGCGTCTGGGGGGAGTTATACAGCCACCCAAGATATTTCTATTCCTGACTATATAGCAGGCGATCGCTACCTGTTATTTGTTGCTGATAAAGACCACTACCAGGGTGAAACCAATGAAACCAACAATGTATTCGCCCAAGCCATCACCATTGCTGCCCCAGATTTAGTCATTACTGCCGCCAATGCCCCAACTACTGCTGCACTAGGTGAGACGATTTCTGTATCTTGGACAGTTAAAAACCAAGGTACAGTTTCTACTTTTGCTGACTGGTATGACTCTATTTACATTTCTGATGACCAGTTCTTCGACTCTAGCGATACCCAACTCACCAGCCGCTACACAGGAGAGTACACGCCTCTAGCAGCAGCAGGTAGTTATACAGCCACCCAGGATATTGATATTCGTGACTATGTAGGAACTGGCGATCGCTACCTATTATTTGTCACTGATGCACGAGGAGGATGGTCTGGCAACAACCAGGGTGAAACCAACGAGGACAATAATGTATTCGCCCAAGCCATTACCATTGCTGCCCCAGATTTGGTGATTACTGCCGCCAATGCCCCAACCACTGCTGCATTAAATGAGACGATTTCTGTATCTTGGACAGTTAAAAACCAAGGTACAGTTTCTGCCTCATCTAACTGGTATGACTATGTTTACATTTCTGATGACCAGTTCTTCGACTACAGCGATACCCAACTCACCAACCGTTATGCAGGAGAGGATACGCCTCTAGCAGCAGCAGATAGTTATACAGCCACCCAAGATATTTCTATTCCTGACTATGTACGAACAGGCGATCGCTACCTGTTATTTGTTGCTGATAAAGACCACTACCAGGGTGAAACCAATGAAACCAACAATATATTTGCCCAAGCCATCACAATAAATGCCCCAGATTTGGTCATTACTGCCGCCAATGCCCCAACTACTGCTGCACTAGGTGAGACGATTTCTGTATCTTGGACAGTTAAAAACCAAGGTACGGTTTCTACTTTTGCTGACTGGTATGACTCTATTTACATTTCTGATGACCAGTTCTTCGACTCTAGCGATACCCAACTCACCAGCCGCTACACAGGAGAGTACACGCCTCTAGCAGCAGCAGGTAGTTATACAGCCACCCAGGATATTGATATTCGTGACTATGTAGGAACTGGCGATCGCTACCTGTTATTTGTCACTGATGCAGAAACGGGATGGTATGGCGACAACCAGGGTGAAACCAACGAGGACAATAATGTATTCGCTCAAGCCATCAACATTGCTGCCCCAGATTTAGTTGTGACAGCAGCCAATGCCCCAACCTCTGCGGCATTAAATGAGACGATTTCTATATCTTGGACTGTTAAAAACCAAGGTCTAGTTTCAGCTTTCGCTGACTGGTATGACCGTGTTTACATTTCTGATGACCAGTTCTTAGACTACTTCGATACCTATCTCAACGAGCGTTATACAGGAGAGGATACGCCTCTAGCGTCTGGGGGGAGTTATACAGCCACCCAAGATATTTCTATTCTAGGAACAGGCGATCGCTACCTCTTATTTGTCACGGATGCGTATTACAACCAGAGTGAAACCAATGAAACCAACAATATATTTGCCCAAGCCATCACAATAAATGCCCCAGATTTGGTCATTACTGCCGCCAATGCCCCAACGACTGCTGGATTAAATGAGACGATTTCTGTATCTTGGACAGTTAAAAACCAAGGTACGGTTTCTGCTTTTGCTGACTGGTATGACAGTGTTTACATTTCTGATGACCAGTTCTTCGACTACAGCGATCGCCAACTAGCCAGCCGCTATGCAGGAGAGGATACACCTCTAGCAGCCACAGATAGTTATACAACCACCCAGGACATTTCTATTCCCAACGATGTAGCAACTGGCGATCACTATCTGTTATTTGTCGCTGATAGAAGAGAGTACGGCAGCAACCAGGGTGAAACCAACGAGGACAATAATGTATTCGCTCAAGCCATCACTATAAATGCCCCAGATTTGGTGATTACTGCTGCTAATGCCCCAACCTCTGCTGCATTAGGTGAGACGATTTCTGTATCTTGGACTGTTAAAAACCAAGGTACAGTTTCTACTTTTGCTAACTGGTATGACACAGTTTACATTTCTGATGACCAGTTCTTCGACTACAACGATACCAAACTCACCCAGCGCTATGCAGGAGAGAATACGCCTCTAGCATCTGGAGGGAGTTATACAGCCACCCAGGATATTTTGATTCCTGACTATGTAGCAACAGGCGATCTCTACGACGGGCTGCGCCAACGCTACCTATTCTTTGTCACTAATACAGAATACTACCGCGAAAAACAGGTTGAAACCAATGAAACTAACAATGTATTCGCCCAAGCCATCACCATAAATGCCCCAGATTTGGTGATTACTACCGCCAATGCTCCAACCTCTGCTGCATTAAATGAGACGATTTCTGTATCTTGGACTGTTAAAAACCAAGGTACGGTTTCTGCTTTCGCTAACTGGTATGACACAGTTTACATTTCTGATGACCAATTCTTCGACGAAAGTGATACCTATCTCACCAGCCGCGATGCAGAAGAAGATACGCCTCTAGCATCTGGGGGTAGTTATACAGCTACCCAGGACATTTATATTGACAACTCCGTAGCAACTGGCGATCGCTACCTATTATTTGTCGCGGATGGAGTCAACTTCCAGGGTGAAACAAACGAGAACAATAACCTTCAGGCGGTAGCAATTAGCTTGTATGCCCAAGACCAAATTTTCAACGGTACATCTGGGCGCGATACCTTGACTGGTGACAATAGCAACAACCTAATCACTGGCTTACAAGGAGCAGATACCCTCACTGGTGGTGCTGGCAGCGATCGCTTTGTTTATACCAGTATCCGCGATGCTGGAGATACAATTACTGATTTTGTCGCTGGTACTGACAAAATTGACTTGAGCCAATTCTTACAGAGTTTGAGCTTGGAAAACCTCGACTATACCACTGCAACAACTCAAGGCTACTTGAGTTTTGGGAGTGTTTTAAGTAATACTACTGTGTTAATTGACCTAGATGGCACGGCAGGTCGCGCTCGTCCAACACCGTTATTGACTGTTGCTGGTGTATCTCAAAGCACCCTAGCTCAGTCTGATAACTTTGTGTTTTAAGTTGCACTGAAAACTGTCATTAGTCATTAGTCCTTTGTCATTGGTAAAAAAATCTCATGAACATTTCCCCATTCATCAAACATTCAACATTCAAAATCGGTCTTATCAGCCTTGCTAGCTTGGGAAGCTTGGCGATCGCTAGCACTTCGGCCCTAGCTGTTGGGTTAAACTTGAGCAGTTGGCAACAATTTGGCGATGTCACTACTTCAGCAGATGGAGCCAATTTATCCAATGCCAGCTTAGAATTTGCCGATGACGCCCCCGCTAGTGCCGGCACTTTCAACTATTCCGGTATATCCGCAGGTAATGCAGGTTTTACCCCAGACTTACAAGACTTTCTCGGTTTAGCTGATTTGTCTGCCTTGGATATTGGAGGATTTGCATACGAGGGATCTGCAATTAAAAATACCGTCACTGTTGCGGCTGGTGAAGCTTTGAGTTTTGACTGGAACTTCCGCACTAACGAGACACTTAACAAAGATTTCGCCTTTTTGTTGGTGGACAGCACAGTCATTAAATTGGCTGACTTCACTGATGCAACCCAACCTTCCAGTCCCTTCCTTCAAGAAACAGGGATTCGTTCTTATACCTTCACTACTCCTGGGACATACACCTTAGCCTTTGGGGTGGTTGATGTAGATGATTATGGAACTACATCTGCTTTGGAGGTGAAAAACGCCACAATCAAGCGAGTTGCTGAACCAAGTACTATTCTGGGTTTAGTTACGGCGCTGGGTTTTGGTGCAACTATGGGGCGGTTAAGAAAAAAAATGTCCACTTACAGCAGTCTGTCGTAAGGGTTTAGCGCATTGCTTCTTGGCGTCAACTTAAGCCTGGGCGAATGGAATTCGCGGCTACACAAACTTTCGTCCGCCTGCACGGACTTAAGAGAAAATTAATGTTTTTAACCCGCGCAGGTGGTCACTGAGCTTGTCCAAGTGCGGGTTTAGTCTGTGTAGACGCTTTCACATTCTCGCAACTTTTTTATTCTGAAGAGGTGTGGCTGTTGGCAGTGAACCACTAAATTTTATTGTCACTTCGCTTTTCGCTTCCATAGCTTACCCCTGGCTCATCATCAATTTCATTTTTTCGTTCCTGATTTTATCTTGGATTAGGTTGACCACAAAATGCGCGATCGCGCATTGCTATCGTAGTTGATCACTTTGAAAGTGAACGTTGAGCATTCGGCTTGAACGAGAACCAAGACTCAACATTAAAAAACAAAATCCACAAAAAAAATTTTCCCCTGTTTTTGACCCTTTTTTTGTCTATCTAATTGATAACTACTCTCAATATAAACCGCCCAAACCGTGATTATTGACACATTTATCAAGAAATATTACAGAAATGGCACTAGTTTATTGATTTGGCTCAATTCGTGCATCTAAGATAAAACCTCGACAAAACATCCATTTTCCCCACCCTCACCAACTACATTCAACATCTCCCAATATCTAGACAATATCTCCCAATTCTCTAATTTTTTCTTACCTTTTTACACCTTAAAAATCATCCAGTCACAAAATTCTCATTAGCTCAAAAATTCCCAATAAATCCGAACAGTTCCCAAGACTTTTTAGAAGTCTCCCATTTTCTCCCAATAATTGGTCAATTACCCTGAAAATCGCTTAAAAGCGGAGTAAGCTCTGTAATCCATCTTTTTCTGACGCACAGTACGCCATATTTGGCGGAAAGTTTGTTGAGCCAAAAATGGATTTGAGTAATTTTCAAATCACTTGGAGCAATTTAAACTACTTTAATACTACATAAGTAATATAAAGGAACGCGATCGCCCCATTCCCCATTCTCAATTCCTCCATGCCTACCCAACAAAAACAAGGTTTTTTTGTTTTGGTGGCGGGGTGGCGATGGCTACATCGGGCGGTTACGCCATCGCGCATAGAAAATTTTACAAGGTTGGTAGCTCCCGGTTTGATTTTGGGATTGCTAAGAATAGTGTCTTGAGTGGTGTATTAGTCGTGAGCAAGCCAGAACAGCCTTCAGAACAAGATAAGCCTGACGAAAAACAAATGATTGTCGAAGGTCTTCTGTTCGTTTTCGTGTTGGTTCCAGCTATATTGTTCGTTTTTAGTATGATTATTACGGATTATTTGGCTCAAACACCACCAGTGAGGTCGTTTGATGATGCCGCTAGAAATTCAAAAACTCTAGCTTGCGAATCAAGCAAGCAAAACGAAGGTGGCGATCCTGGGGATTGTCGCAAATGAAATAAAAAATCTTTACTGCACCCAACTCGAAGAATTGGAAGAAGAACAAAATTTTTCTTGTCTCAAGTCTGCCCAAGTCTGCCCGTGGGCGCTCATGGGCAGACTTGGGCAGACTGGTTTTTGAGTAAGAAAATACACAATGGCTTACTTGTAAACCCCGGTTAATATAAGGTGATTAGTAAGATTTTAAGTAGTGAATTGATGCAATGAGCTTTTTTTCAACTACTACTGGACATTAAACAGGTTGTTAATCTGCTTTATTTCTTCTGGAAGTTCTAGTTCTATCAAATCGTCAACGTCCTCATCCAAGGTTGGGTCATCCGAGGTGGACACAAGCGTTTCATCATTCAAGTTCTGATTATTTTTAGTGTCCGTCACAAAAGTTGGAGAAGTGCTTAACCCGATTGTGTAGGATGAAGGTAATTTTTCTATGCCGGCTATCCTTCTAACTGTGGCAAGTTTTCCTTCTAATTTCTCGATCGCAGACCAACAAGCTTTACTTAACTCTTCAGAACTGACTTGACCCTCTAATGCTTCTGCCAACCAAAAAGCAGTCAGAGCTTCCATTGAAAATTCAGTGGCTGCTTTTCCAGAAGGATGGTTCAATAAATATTCAATGACCTTACCCTCCCAAGATTTAGACTTGCGTTTAATTCTTGGCAACTCAACATAAAAGTTGCGTTTTTCGCTCATCTTGTCTCCTAAGTAGTACAACTTTTATCGTATAAAAACCCATCTGTAATTTTTATGAGTCTAACAGTGGTGCAAATGAGTTTAAGAGTGATGTAAATGAGTTTAAAAAGGGTGGAAAAAATCGCTCGAATTGGTAAGCGATTGAGATTGTAATGAGTATTATAGTGGTTTAAATGAGTTTAAGAGTGGTGTTTGGGGTAAAAACTGTAATCAGGCGATAAATATGCCTCAAAAGCTTACACAGCAAGCTTTTGAGGCGCAGGAGGGGGACTGGCACCAAAAATTTTCGGTTGGGTGTACCATAATTTAGGTGTACCCACTACACCTTTTTGCCCTGCGGGTGGCTTTCGCCATTTTTCGCTTCGCTTAAACAAAAAGGTTTCGTGGGGTCTGCGACGCTCTAAACCCAATTTCACGAGTGAACGGAGATGCCTTACGCTATTGCACGCATCAAAAAGCTAAAGCGCAGTAACTTGGCAGGCAGTGAAGCGCATACCGCAAGACTTAGAGAAACGCCGAACGCTGATCCATCCCAAAATAATATCAGGTTCATCGGTCATCACAATCCCAATGAATCATTAGATCAATTGGTGATGGAGAGGATAAGAGAACAGAAGCGGAAGATTCGCCCGGATGCGGTATACGCAGTAGAGATTTTATTGACCGCTTCACCAGAATACTTCCGCCCCGATTGCCCAACAAAAGCCGGCTACTATGAACCCGAAAGAGTCGATTCTTGGTTAGAGGCATCTAAAAAATGGTTAGAGTCGCAGTACAGCTCACGCGTAGTCAGGGCAGAGTTGCACTTAGACGAAGCCACCCCACACATCCACGCTTACTTTGTTCCCTTGGATGATTTGGGGCAACTCAGAGCCAAGCACTTTTTTGACGGACGGCAGAAGATGAGGCAGTTCCAAGATTCTTATTCTGCGGCCACCGAACATCTGGGGTTAGAGCGTGGCATTAAGGGAAGTAGAGCGCAACACCAGGACATCAAAGATTTTTACAGCATCGTCAACTCTGGCATTGAATCAAACAGTCAACTGACTTTAGCCCAGATGCAAGCTAAAGCTGCCCTCAGCGACAGAGCGCAAACTAAAAAACAGGAGATAGAAGCCACAGCCAAGGCTTTGCTAAAAGAAATTGAAGCCAAAGACCAGCAAATTAAACAATTACAGACAGAGAAACTTCTTCTTCGGCAGCAGACAGAACAACTGCGCGACTTGCCACTTGTTGATGTCGCCTGGGAGTTGGGCTTACACAATGACCAAGGGAAATGGAGGGGTCACGGACACATCATTAATATAGATGGGCCCAAGTTTTACGACTTCACCCCCGAACAACAGAAGGGTAGCGGCGGTGCAATTGATTTGGTGATGCACGTTAACAATTGCAATGTACGGCAAGCGGTCGTCTGGCTGCATGAGCGATTTGGTGAGTCGGGGGCAGAACGAGCAGCGATCGCAAAAGCTCGTGAAGTGACTGCTGAAATTATCCAGTTAGAACCACGCGACAAATTCAGGCTACCTGTTGAGGATAAAGCTAAATGGCTTGCAGTCTCCAACTACCTGACCCAGAAACGGGGGATACCATCAAACTTTGTGGAACTTCTGCATAAAAGGGGGTTAGTTTACGCTGATGATCAGCAAAACGCTGTGTTCGTCATGCGGAATCTATTAGAAGAACCCCAGGCAATAGGAGCATTCCTGCGGGGGACACGGGGCAAGAACAACACTTTCAAAGGCTACGAGAAAGGGACTAAGCGGCGTGAGGGCTGGTTTTACTTTCACTTGGGCGGACAGCCCACCGATCCTGTAGAGAAAGTGGTGCTTTTGAAATCGCCCATCGATGCCGTGTCTTTTGCCATGCTGGAATATCAGCTTAGAGGCGACGTGCCACCCAATAGAACTTTGTACATGGCGGTAGATAATCCCAAAAGCTTACCAGTAGAGCAATTGCAGAATATTCCTAATTTACAAGTGGCTTTTGACTCGGACGATTCTGGTAATGCAGCTGCACGAGTTGTTAAGGAACTACTGCCACAGTCCAAGCGACTCAAGTGCAAAGCTGACGATTGGAATCAGCAGCTACTCGATTATGGGCAGCAGTTAAGGCAACAGCAGCAACAGCAGGAGCAGGATGATGAATTGAGTCTTTAATAGTCAGCGTTCTAGTAGTGAACTGTACTGTTAGTTTTGTAGTATAAAGGTAGTTTACTAGTAGACAAGCACTATCTCATTCGATAAAAGACAGGCATTCAACCCACTAATTAGATAAGTGTTGTGCGTGCCTCTATATCCTGACTGCCTAATCTCTCTCCCTCTAATCGACCACGGCGCGATCACTAACCCAGATTTTTATGAATTTGCTACTAAAAAAGCTACTTATAAGCTTTATTTTTATTGCAGAAATTTCTTGTCCAACGCTGGTGGCTGGACAAGAAAAATGCGCGGGATGGCAACCTAGTCGATATAGGGAAACGGAACTATTTTATATAACCTATCGCGGGAAGCGACTAGATTGCTTGTGGAATCAAGATGATGTAATTGAATGCGGACAAAGCGTAAGAATTTCTATTATTGATACTGAAGAAGGATTTCAGAGCGGGGTAGGAGCAGGTACGCAATCAGGCATCAAAAAACTAAATCTTGTTGACTCAAAAGGACAACTGTTTTTCTTTAATCGTAAGCAGTCTTATCATAATAACTACTTCCCAAACGATTGCTCTTACATTGCGACTACCTACACAACAGAATTTGAAGACAATAGCAAATATATAATGAAAATTATTTGGGAGCGTAGATTCGGCACTTTTAAAGAAGGCGAACCACTCCTACATTAGTTCTGTCGCTTTATCCTATTTTTTAGCGGAGTGGAACTTGCAAACAGGCTGGGATAATTGGCGTGAGTACCCACAGCTTCAGGCGTACCGCTTCAATCCCTATGAGGAATTTTGGTATACCACTGAGAGTCATTCAATAGATATCAGGGCATCGGAATTTAGAACAGTTGCAGCGTTACTTGGAAGTGACTGACGAGCAGATGTTAGCAGCGGCGGCAAGTTTAGCGATGCTGTCACCTGTGGCTAGAAGTGGTATATATCTGCAAGGCGTTGGGATAAATTTAACTAATGTCCTTATTTATACTAACTATTTCAAGAATAAAACTTTGAATTCAACTGGTTGCTAAAAATACTGTGTATAGTTTACGCCGTCACCTCCATGAATATACTTAAAAACGAGATATAATAAATGAAAGCTGCCTAGAGAAACCAAGCAGCAAGTTAATAAACACTAAGCCAATTCTAACCCCATGATCATCCAGCACACAGTTAACATTCAAGTCGATGCGAATCTTCAACCGTTTTTTGACACTCAGTTTAACCAGAACTCTGAATTTTTAGCTGAGTATGAACATTTTGAAAGATTACTCCATGTTGATGACCGTTATTTAAATGGTCTTAAAGTTGGTGAGACGCGACCTTATCGATTTAGGAATGATGATACTATCCTCTATTTCTTGGTTAGTGAAACATTTGACAATGGCATAAAAAATTATGTCATTGAGATTAAACAGTTTATAGCCAAGGACGTTTGGGAAGCTTTAAAACAACACCAAGGGCTATTTAAAAAGAGTTGGCATATTCTCCAATGTGCGGTTGCTCGTGCTGATAGTATCCAGTTTTGGATAGAGATAGTATTAGCAATTGGTGTTTTATCAATTCTGTTTACATCAAAGATTTTTTCAAGTGATGTGCCAGAGAGAAATAATCGTTCTGTACCTGAACACCAAGCACCGAAGTTGCCACAGAACAAATAAATTGAGCGATAACTAAGTTTTAGGGAGCATTTAATGCTCCTTTTGTTTTCCTCATCTGCCCAATCTTTGCATAGTCCGATACTCTGCACTAGAACGAAATCCCAATTTCTTGCCGACCACAATTAATGCTTATTTAGATTTCCTATGCTTTCCAACTGACCAAGCCACTTCTCCCCCCTTCCTTTGTCCTGCCCTGGTAAACACAAAACCAGCGTCTTCAAACTTTGAGCCGTACCTACAAACTGTACGCCATACGGAATTTTTCAATGGGCGCTAGTTCTTCGCCACACAAACTTTGCGTGGTGGCAAGCTCTTGGGCAGGGGGGAAAGAACTTGTACAAATCTCTCCTCTGCCGACCTCCACAAGCGCAATTTTGGGGAAAGCGAACTACTAGTTCTTTGGAGCAAGCTCCAGAGTTAGCAGTCTCTTCGCTATATCTACGCCAATAACTGTTAACTGATTTAACGCAAATGATGCAGAAATTTTATCCAATCACTCCTGAAGATTTCTAATTGACATAATTGACATTTATTGCCTCGATACTCAATTGTTGCGCTACAAAAATATGTTTCCATTAGTTGAACGCTCTTAATGATTCCGACTTGCCACTTGCGAACACTGTCGTTGAAAAACTCAACTTTATCCCCAACTTTCAATTCTGGGCAAGATAATTCGCTTTCTCGTGTATTTATCAATTCACCATCTTGTCGAGGAGAAAATCCAGTCACAGCAGGGCTGTCCAGGCTGTCCAAAGAGTTTTCGGCAAGATTAACTTGTTGGACAGGCTCAAACCCAGTCACAGTAGGGCTGTCCAGGCTGGACACAAAGTCTTTGGGGACTGAAGGGTTATCAGTTAAATTGACAAATTGATTAACTCCACAATCAAAATTTTCTTCATCTTTTTTTTGCAATGCTAATTCTTGGGGGGGGACAATTGGACAGGGTGGACAGGTAAGCTGTGTAAGGGTTTCAGCCTGTCCAGGCTCAAGGCGAGGGGTATTTAGTGGGTGGACAGGGTGGACAGGTAAGCTGTGTAAGGGTTCTGGGGTTTTGGTTGGGTGAAAAAACTCCTCGAATTCTTCTATTCCCCCTTCAAGGCATTTATCTTTAAAGCAATACCAAAATTCCGCTTTGCTTAGTGAGCTATCCGGTGGCCCCTCCGGTACTTTCATTTCAAATACCCCAGCCAGTGGTTCAATGAATGCAAAGTGGGACTGAATTCTTTCACGCTTTCCGTTGACCGTGGGTGTCCAGCTACGTTCCTTAAAGTTGTGGGGCAAGACTGTTTTTAAATGGCTAATAAATTTGGACATCCCCAAAGGAGCATAACCATGTTCCCGGCAGTAAAGTACATACCAACTGTGTAAACGACTTTGTGGTATGAATGTTGCATTCGTTGAGGGGCGTAAGCACAAGTCTACAAAGGATTTGGTAGAGTCCCCGTACAAAGATGCCTCTAGCGCTAGATTCTTCGCCCGATCTGAAGAGGGAGGCGATAACAAAATGCGATCGCGTTCTGCTCGTGGCATTGCTAAAGCCCAAGAAATGATGTCGGACTTCACCTCTTGTAGCTTCAGCCACAAGTCTGGGTCAGGGGTTACGTCTCGGTTTTTTACTGGGATTGGGTAAGCTCGACGCATCCAGCCGTCGCCAGCATTTTCGATCTGTAGATGACTTACAGAGGCAACCCAAAACCGAATGTACCACTGGATTGAATAAGCCACTGGATTGAATAAAGCGCGTCCGCTCATTGCCCCATTGTCAACTAATTCGTAAAAAGCTCTGACTCCTTCGGCATAACCTCCTACGTCAGGGAATCCAAATATCCGCTTTCCACTTAAATATTGATGCCGTCCTTCCGGTGTAGAAATATCCGCAAATTGTGAAGCGCTACTAGAGCCGGATTCGCCAAATAAACTACTCCAAAACCGTCCTAGCGTCCCCTTGCCCCCACCACTTAAGCCAATTAAGTGGGGAAACCGACCATAAGGGGCAGTTGGGTCTAAAAACATACTCGTGAATGCCCGAATCACTTCAACCAATTCTGATCCAAAGCTTTCAGTTATAAATTTCAGAAAAACTTCTGGGCATGGTTTGTTGGCTTCATAATCGTGGGGAATGATATTAGTCAGGTAAAAATCTTTGCGATGAGGCATTTCTTCACCAGTTCGCAAATCAACGACACAATTGTTAAACCCTAATAAATGAGTATTGGTTGGCAGTGGTTCTGCTGGTTCTAAGCGACTGCGGCAATATTTAAAGGCAGATTCCTTGTGTGCGTTAGTTTCGTAAGGCTTGGTTATTCTCCAACCAAATGTCTTTGTGTAAGAGAGCTTGTAAGCAGATTCTCCAGCGTCTGCGAGGAGCTTGTAAGCTTTATTATCATCTTGGTGTTGCCATTGCTTATTCTCTTGTGACCACTTGTAAAAGGATGAATTTACTACCATCCATTCAGTTTTCGGAAAGATTTTTCGGTAAGCCCAGCCATCAAAAGTACCCGCCGTTACGCAGTTAGAATAGGGTAAATTCATGGCAGTGCATACAGGCAAGTAAAATGCCTCTGGGTCTGCTGGGTCAATATCTATTTTGGAATTAGATAAATCCGTAACTTCTTTTTCAAGACTTTCAGACTCTGCCAACTCAAGCGATCGCTGTGCTACAGCCGCGTGAATCTCCTGCTCTAACCGACGGATAAATTCTGGTGTTTCCATCTGTCCCAAGATTTCTTTGATGTCACTTGATTTATATGGTAAATCGGGGCAGATGTCGTGAGGGTTAATTCCAATAAATGCAATCCCCACCTCGGCTGCACAGTCCTGGCAGGAGGCGAGTTTCTTTAGCCCAGTGTCATCGGGGTCATGCAGAAAAACGATTAATCCTATGCCTGACTGTTTGGCGCGTTGATATTCCGAGGTAATTGTTTTCTTATCCCATCCACTGCCCTGAAACGTAATTCCAGCAAGACCATGTGTGCGACCAACTTCTACGCATCCCTCGCCTTCATGCTGGAGTAGTGCCGGGGTTCCCGTCACAGATTTAGCAGCAGCTAGAGCTTCATCAATGCGATATGCTCCCCAAGGCAAATCGCCTTTTTTCATTTGGGGTGTGCCATCAAGTCGCCTATGCCATTGCCGAAAGGTCTTGCTGTAACCTTTCTCCTTATTCGCATCTGGCCACTGGTAGCGAACTATCCATTGCGATTCTGAGTAAGGATAGATTGTTTCGGTGGCACTGCCCTCAACATCTTTTGGTGGTCTACTCGTTAATTTTTTCGGTTGGGGAATATCTGTTGCAGTATCCGTCAACATCACCAAACCTAATTCACCATCTGGAATTGGTGCTGGTTTGGGCAAGATTCTCTTGGGCTTTGCAGCCAAACGGTTTAGGGATGGAGTGTAATTAGCCCCTGCTCTTAGAGCTAGAACTTCAGCCCAAGGTTTAATCGCCTCTCTGACGTGTTTGCACTCACAGCCGTTAAAGCATTGATACTTCCCGGTTTCTGGGACAATAGATAAGTCATTCCCGCCACAAACTGGACAAATAAACTTATTTTTAGCTTTGGACGGTTCTAGCTGATCTTGAAAATTTCGGATGTCAAATTTTTCAAATGCCTGTTGAGTTCTTGAGGCATTAGTTTTTTTTGGTGTATCTTCAAGGCGTTTATTTTCTACACTGGCAGTTTTGGTATTGCGTGCTGCTAACTCTTGCTTAATTGGGGCAGATTGTGCTATTTTAGGCGGCTCAGAAATATTCGGGGTTGTGCCATGATCTAACAGTCCGGGCGCACTTTGCATTTCTAGCGTATTCATTTGTACTACTCCATGTATTTTTTGTGTGTTTCTGGAGTAGTTCTTTGCCGTTATCGCCGCGTTCTGTTACGTTAGAAGGTGAACAATATTAAAAATTAATCTGGTTGTAGTTTTTGTTGACTACTCGTGAACGACCGTAAATCGTTCTTGGTGTTCGCCTCATCATCTAACAGAGCGCACCCGAAGCAGCAAGAGCTACTCCTTTTTTTTGTACCCAAGCATTCAATCTGCTTGGGAATTTTTGTTTTTTAGCCAGTTCTTAAGCATTTTCTTGATCATTGTACTGCGTCCTGCTCTACATATAAGATGCGATTACTATCTAAGACAAAGTAAACAGCTAGGCATTCTGGTAGAAACTTGTGGTCAGATAGGGGCAATGGAGGAAGGGAAAGAGGGTCAATCATTACTTATCGCCCCCAGACTGCTTATCTTTCTCTATCGCATCAAGAATAATCCTCTCGACAAGATTGCTAAGTGTTCTACCCTCCTTTGCTGCCCACAATCTTAAGTACTGCTTCGTTTCTGTCTCACAAGTGAAGTTTATCTTCTCTGTTCTCACGTCATCTTCGGTCATGTTCTCCCTTCTCAAGATATATCCTTTTGCTGATATTTTTACACTTCTCATCTTCTCATGTGTTGCTAACTTCTCATATTGTATGTTAAGTTGAGAAGTGTAAGACATAAACCCACAAGTGGCGAAGATAACCACGGATGGAAGCGGATAACAGACCCCGTAATTCGGATAGAACAGTAGCCGCAGATATCCAAAGCTTTTTCACCATAAAGGTTTTACGAAAAATTGAAACAAATTTAAGGACTTCAATCAGATGGTAGATTTGGCATCAAGTCCCACATTAGGGACATTAGCCCCATCGTTGACCCCTGCTTCTTGGGATTGTGGTAACGGGTATTCTAAACTACATTTCCCCCAAGGAGAGATACTTATTCCCTCCTACTTTAAACAAGTCATTGAAACGGACTCTAACGACTACGAAAGCTTAGGCAACGGTGCGGTAGTCGAATATCTTCAAGGCGAACGCTCTGATCTATCTGGCTCTAAGTGGTTGATTGGAGAGACTGCCGAAATCTACTGTAAGCAGTCATTTGGACGCATTGTTGATGACTTGAAAAACAAGATTACTTATGGGCTGCAAATGCTCTTAGGTGCAATTGCTCAAACTCCTAGACAGCAGAGCTATAACTTGTTTTTAGTCGCTTCATTGCATGACTCTCAAGCCTTTGCCCATGATCTAAAGAAAGCCTTGCAAGGTAAGCACATCGTCAAGTTTGATGGCAAAGACATTGTAAACGTTGATATCACCTGTCAAATAACAGAGGAAGGTGTAGGAGCATTGTTAGTTTCCCGCGCCCCTGGTCAGCAGAAAGTCGCGCTCATTGACCTGGGACATGGAACTACTATCACCTCAATATTTGAAGGCAACAAACTATTACAAAATAGTCGCAAGATTGACACAGTAGGCGTTCACCATCTTTGTGAGACGATAGCGAATAACCTCCAAACCCGTCGCCACCTTGGTAAACCAGCTAACCCTCATCTGATTCGAGAGGGGATGAGCAAGAACTTTGTTTATGGAACCACGAATTGGGAGTTTTCAAGCATTTACTCATCGGAACTCAAGGGATGGCTTGCATCTTGTTTAGTGCCTGCGTGGAAGCATTTGCAATCCCGCGCTGATGACCTGGATGCTATTTACCTTGTGGGTGGTGGTGCAATGCTGCCATCGGTTAGTGCAATCGCATCTAGGCAAGGAATAGCACAGATTCCTAATTCCCAGACTGCCAATGCAATTGGGTTACTTAAATTAGCTGTTGCATCACTAAAGAAGGTTTAATTCATGGCGAAAGATAACCGGGTTTGCATCCCCAAAGATTTGATTGACCCCGTAAAGGCTGAGGCGGAAAAACTGCTTCTCACCGATGACCTGACCTCTGCTGTGACTTGGATTTTAAGGGCTTACTTTCGAGATAAAAATTCACTTTGCTGTCAGCACAAGCAACAACCTGCTCTAACTGACCAGTCCCAACCCGACAGCTTAAGTAACTTTGAGGATTTGTTCGTAGCGTAACCATGAAAATCAACAAAACACTTGGATTCTCTGTTGCTGCTCTTGGCTTTCTAGCTCTTGGCTACTTCGGAGTGCAGCACTTTGGCAGAAATAATATGTTCACCATTGCCGCAGCTGTCGGGGGTGGAGGTGCAATCAGCTATGTACTTCAAAGGCCGAGTCAGCCAGAAGCGCCAAGCACTGACCCAGAACCCCAACCCACACCAGTTAAAACCCAAAGGAGGAGAAACAAGTCATGAGCGATCAAGACACCCAAAAGACACAACCAAGCTTAACAACAACCGAAATTATGACCATCATCCTCGGTTGCGAACAAACTCTAAGGTTCGTGCAAGCATCTCCCAATTACAAGCAAATCGAAGCCTCCCAAAGGTTCAGTACATCGAATGACCTAAAAATGGGCGATGCCGTTCAAGCCTTGATGGAGATTCACGAAGCGATTCTAAATATCGAGTTTTATTCGCAAGTAGAGGGACAAGCTTATGCTTTCAACGACAGCCTTAGTGCGTAACCACCTCTACCAATTCCGTGGTGAACAACTACGCTACAGCCATTGGTCTAATTGTCGAGTCAATGCACCTTTCATTTTCAATGACTCGAAAGGCAGAAGAAAAGAATTAAGCCAAAACCAAGTGCAGAGGGAGGTTTTTGAACTTGTTGAGTTTTGTGAGAACTGATGATGAAGCGATCGCACCTGCCGGCAAGCTTGGCGATCGCCTAATCAGGATGTATCTCTCGCCGCAAAAACGAAAGTACACAAGGATTCTAACAAATGACACTTGACTACAAAAATCCCAACGATTGGGGCAAATCACCTCTGACTGACTCCGCCCTAAGAAAGCAGCAATTCAAAGCGGAAAATCCTGAAGAATGGGCAGCAATGATGGAGGCGGATATTGAGGCACTTGACACACCATTAGAAGAGATTGAAGATTACCCACCCTTCACTGGAACCGAATTTCTAGCAACTCATGAAACTATCGATGACCATCCATACTCTGCTGCATTTGGTCAGTTTTTGGGTAATGGTATTGATGCTGACATTGCAAATATATTGGCATTTGGCTGTAACAGATTTGATTTAATTTCCGAAGATTTTGACGACCCCGTAAGGCAACTGGCAACGAGAATTTATAGCCGATTTTCAGACATGGGGTATTGGGATGAAGTGCCAGAATCCGACGATGATATCAACTACGACAACATACCTTATTAGGAGTGTCAGCAATGGATTTTGCAATACGTAATTCGGTAGTTGGTCATGCAAGCCATATTGATGAAAAAGCGCAAGCATGGGGAGGGTTTGAGTCTGATATATTGGGCTATCTCTCTGATATAAATAAGCTCGAACAGTTTGCCGATTATGCGAATAATGCCCAAGAATTATCTGACAGACTAGAGCCATTTCTGGACAATGCCAAGGTCGTCTTTGAGGCGATGGAGAAGCTGACCAAAGGACAAGTTACCTGGGTCGAACTTCGTAAACAATACGGCTCTCATGTTGCGGGTGCTATCGCCAAAATTCGCAAACTAAACTCCGAGTTTGATTCAGAGATGAGTAAGATAGATGCCCAAGATAGAGCCGACTTGTTGCGAATTGATCAGAAGCGCAAACACGCTTTAACTGAAGTTGCAGCCCAACTTCACCACGATTTACAAGCAGAATTGTGGAGACATGAAAATAAAATCAGCAGCATCGAAAATAAGCAAGTTGTGCAAGCCGAAAGGCAAGCAATTACTACGGGCTTAAGAGAGAAACGACAACAACTGTTAGCCCGTGCGCGGTACGGATCAAGGGCATTAGAACCCAATCAAACACCCCAAGAAGTAATACCAATTCAATCCCAAAATCATGCACCAGCATCTAGTGTTTCTGCAACAGGAACAGTTCGCAGTTGGGGTGCAATGTTGGGTAACTTGTGGAACAAATTGGGCGATAGATAACTATTAGTTGAAAGGACACAGGCTGATGCTAGTAAGGAAACGAAATGAAGATCCTCATAGCGTCAGCCCTTTTTCATTTGAAGGGCTGGCACAGACTCCACAACAACAGAAAATTGAGCAACCATCACAACCGCAACCGTTACCAGAAAATAACAGAGGTAGAACATTTAGACGTGCTGGTAATGCCTGTGAGATTGTCGCTGGTAGTTGTCTAAATTCGGCAGTGATTTTCACCTTTCACCTGTTGCAAGTTCACCCAGTTGGAATGTTCTTAGCTGTTGGTACTGCACACTTGTATTTTACTGCCACTGCAACAGGTGAAGGGAATAATCGTTTCGTTACTAATTTAATGACTGGTTGCAGTGCATCACTGGCGTTATTGTGTGCCCTCAATGAACCGATTAATGAATGGAATGAAGCGAGAACTTCTACTATTACTGCTAATACTTCAATTGAAAAGATGTATCAGCCCAAAACTGCGGATTATTCCAGTTGGGGCAGTGGTGCTGGTGTGGCGATAGTTATAGCGATATTAATGATTTTTCTATTTGGTGGTAGGAGAGGTAAATGAATTATCTATCTGAGAAACACAAACAGTTATCCGAGTCGCAACAATCGGGTTTAATGTTGTGGTTTGGTCGCCTACCAATGGACAAGAAAGCTGTTGCCATTGGACTGAGTTTGACTGTGGGTATTAGCTCGGCTGCGATGGCTTGGAAAGGAACGAGTAGCGATCGCATTTATTTTTGTCTGAAAACCCCACAAAAAAGATTGACCTGTGAGGATAAAAATGGCAGACCATTTCGCATGACCCCATTTTATTGGTCACAGTGGAAGAGTGATGGAATGCCCTCTCAAGTAGTGCGTGACCCAGCTATGGGCGTTAAAGGGCTGGTAAAAGCGACTAACCCGTACAAACCGTTTTGGGCGTTTGGGGGATTCCTGGGGTTTGCGCTTGCTGGGTGGATGTTGCGCCATTGCCAAGAGGAGGAGAAGCAGAGGGCAGTTTTTGAAGACATCGCACAAAAACGGGATGCTGCAAAAGCTGAGATGGCTGCACGTTCCGAGCTACTAGAGAGTTACCGAGATGTTGCGATCGCAGAAGTTCAACTACAAGCTGACTTGGATCTAATCGCCAATGATCGCACTGTGGATATCACCAAAGCCGAGATTTACTCCGACGTTGAGATTCAAGTTGCCCAGCTAGATGCGACTGATGCACTTTTCTCGGCGCAAACGGCGGGGATGACTGAAGAACAAAAAGCAGAGTATATTAAGCAGTTGCGTGAGATGAAAACGCCTTACTTGCAAGGGAGTCAGACTTTAGCGGGGACGATTGACCCGAACGACAAGGTTACTGGATCTGAGCCAGGAGCGATTGCAGACGGCGACAAATATCGCTGGATTAACAACACCATCGGCTACCCCACTCTGATTTTTGGGGGCATGGGTGCGGGTAAATCATGGACTACCAGAGAGATTATTTGGCATAAGCGTACTGCTGGCTGGAATCAAATTTTTGTACTTGACCCACATGGTACTGAAGTCGAATGGCGGGGGGTAAACCTGATTACTGGTTACAGGGAAATAGCCGACTTTATGCAATGGTACATGGCGGAAATGCGTCGCCGTTACAAAGCCTATCGTGAAAGTGGAATGGTTGAGGAGCAATGGACGCAACACTTAAGAGACACAAACCAACATTTCTGTGTAGTCGCTGAGGAGTTTACAACTTGGACAGATAACATTGTTGAGCCAATGCCAGACGATTGTGAGGATGAAAAATGGAAACCAGATCCAGATTTTATTGGTAAATGGTTTCGCTGTGCCATGACCGAATCTCGTAAACAATTAATGATTCCTTTGTTCGTAGCTCACGACCGCACAATGGAGATTTTAGCCAAAGCTAAAGGGTTATCAAAACTTCGAGATGCGGCACTGTTAGAAGTAGAACTAATCGCAACTATTGACCCAATCACGACGGAAGCTAAAGCTAGTGGTAAAGGAGCAATTAAATTACCTGGGCATGGGCAATGGATTGATATTGAACTGCCCAAGTTAGACCAGAAGCGGATTGATTTCAGGCTTGATAAACCTTTGACCAGTGATGAGCCGCCAACCATCGATAAAGCTACTTTAGAGCGGATTTATGAACTGGAATTCAATCTTGGTAACAAAGCAGATAATACCCAAGATGAACCTAAGAAACTATCATCAATGGCACAAAAACTGTATGAATATCTCACCAGAACTGAACGAATTGAAGCTGATGTAAGAGAGTTCAAAGGCAACTTTAAAGTGAACGGTGAGAGATTTACTGTTGAGCAAATCAAGGGCTGGATGTATGAAATTGTGGGGGCAGGATTGGCGGACTGGATAGCCGAGGGTGTTATCAAGCTTAATCAAATTTGACTGCTCTCTGTGTCTGGTGTCTAGCCCCAAAAACGCGCTTTTTTTGCGGACACAGGACACCAGACACCACAGACACCAAAGCTCAAAACCCTTATCCTGTCCAGACACCAGCAGACACTAACCCAGACACCGCCCAGACACCAAGTGTCTAATACGTGTCCGCTAGACACCAATAATAAATACCCGAATAAACAGCCATTTATTATTAGAGGATTATCAACATTATGCTGAGAATACTAATTGTTGAACCAGAAATATTCATGCTCTTAGGCATCAAAGGTGCTATTTCACAATCTCCAGATATAGAAGTAACTGGTGATGCCACCAGTGGAAAGCTAGGGTTTCAGTTAATTGAACAGATGAACCCTGATGTTGTGCTAGTCGATTTACTCTTACCCGACATGAGTGGTTTAGAACTGACTCGCTCAATTAAAAGCAAAACTAATAGTAAAGTGGTGATTTTTACTAATCAGACTCATTCCGACTTTATTAAGTCAGCTTTCCATCATGGGGCTGATTCTTATATGCTCAAAAGTGCTGATATAGAATTGATTGAACTAGCCATCAAGAGAGCTTACTTTGATGAATGCCTGCTTGACCCGAAGCTGGCTAAAAAACTGTTAAAAAACCTTGATAAAAATAGATATATTGACCCTAGCTTTGCTGACAAAAACTTGCTTGACTCTCCCACCGAACGACAAATACAAGTCCTGCGTTTACTGGCTCAGGGTTTAGTTTTTGAACAGATTGCCAAAGAAATGTTTCTCTCTTAGGGTACAGTCAAACGTTATGCCAGTGATTTGTACAGTAAATGGCACGTCAGGAACAGTTATGAGGCGATAAAAAGAGGGGCGATGCTCGGTTATATTGACTATAACTTGATTGTGAATGAATGATGTATTGGTGGGGAGAGCGAAAGGATTAAATCGGGGAGAGGCGGGATTTAATTATTCTCTTTAATGGCTACATCTGTAAGGGGGTTAGGTTCGATTTACTGCTAACAGTAATGTATCTTCAATCTTCTGGCGAACTGAACGACTGATGTAACATTCACTGTTGAGACAATCAACTAGCAATTTATTAGCGTCATAATACTGTTTCAATAGTTGCCACTGGGAGTCGCTGAACTGCCAGTTATGTCCAATATTGCGATTTTCAATCATCACGTTTCTGAGTTGCTCACTCCAGGCTTGACCATTTGTCTGCCACCAATACAATGATTCTCTACCATCAGTCATTGGGTCGGGCAGTTGATCTTTGAGTCGTTGTAGCGTTCGCTTAAATTCGAGGTCGAGGTCGAGGTCGAGGTCGAGGGAGCGGTCGAGGGCGCGGGAGAGGTCGAGGGCGCGGGAGCGGGCGTGGGCGTGGGCGCGGGAGAGGTCGCGGTCGCAGGAGAGGTCGAGGGCGCGGGAGAGGGAACGGTCGAGGGAGCGGTCGAGGTCGAGGAAGCGGTCGAGGTCGCGGTCGCGGTCGAGGTCGAGGTCGCGGTCGAGGTCGCGGGAGAGGGAGAAGTCGAGGTCTAGGTAGAATTTGAGGGAGAAGTAGAGGCCGAGGTCGAGGTCGAGGTCGCGGGAGAGGGAGAGGTTGAGAGAGAGGGAGAGGTCGAGGTAGAAGGCTCGAACCGCAACAGGTTTATAACGGGTTTCTACAGAACATGATTTCTCATTAATCCAGCTAAGAAATTGCTGTAGCTTTTCATCGCCTGCTAAGAGCTTATCAATCCTCTGCTGCATCAACTGCAACAGGTCATCGGCTTCCTCTAATATCCCCACAGTTAGTAAGAAGATTTCTCGCCAACGCTTGTCTGTGATATGACTAACTAACTGTTCAAATGTCTGCTGAGGATTACGGCTTAAGGCGATATTTCTAGCGGTAAAGAACTCATGAAATGTTAGATGAGAAAATGAATAAATTCCTCTTGCCCGTTCTACCAGTAATCCATGCTGTGCCTCAATGGATTTCAATACTGCTTTGCTATCTAATAGCAAAGCTTCTGGATCGGTTTGGGCATCAGGTAGGTTTTCGATATAATTACTAATGTACCCCTCTGCTGCCCTTTCTTTAAAGAAATAATTTCCTGACTCAAAGGTTTTTAAAGCAATCTTGCTGAGGAGGTCTTCTTTACGTTTGAGAGAGAGTTTGTGATAAACCACATCACGTTCAATGCTGCGTGTACCATCCCACTTTTTCAGCAATACTTCTACCCCTTCCTCGTAAAGTTCAGCACGATTTGAAGGAAAATCCGTAGATTCGCCAAATAATAAACACAACAATGTCAAAAGCAAAGGATTGGTTGCTAGTTCTTTAATTCGTTGATTTTTTTGAAGTTTTTGAATAAAGTGTTCAGCTTTATTTGCGTCTTTATTTTGAAACCATTTTGTAACGAACTCCGCAATCTGCTTATCATCAAAGTCGGCAACCTCAACCTCAGTAAAGGGTTCAAATGTATATTCTTTTGACGCAATCCGGCAGGTAATTACAAAATAGTTAGCATCGTACTGAATAGAAAAGTCACGAATTTCTCTTAAAACTCTATCATTGTCTGCTTGCCTAACTTCATCTAAACCATCAAGCAACACGATTACCCGACCCTGACTCAACAGTGTTTTAGTTATCTCTTGGTCTGAAATATTATTACGAACAAATTGGTCATTGATATACTGCAATAAACTTGGTTCCCGGGGTGCTTCAGCAAAGTCTTTTAGCGTGATGAAAATTGGAACATAATTCGCTAAAAATTTCCCAAACTTGCATTGAATTGCTATTCGCTTTAAAAAAGTTGTTTTACCAGCCCCCGGCTTCCCTAAAATCATTAATTTAGAATGTTGTTCAACAGCTTCCAGACCCAGAACTCGCTTTTCTACCACTTGATTCAGTCCAAATTGCTCAAAGTCTTCCGGGTTGCAGTTTTTCAAAAGTTCAGCTATTTCTAAGCGTCTGCGTCCTGTAATTTTCTCCAGAATGTTGACATCGGTGTAAATATCATTTAGCCCAATAGGGTGAGTCATGTCTAAGACACGCATCCATCCGCATCGTTTTTGGATATCTGCGCTGACCTTTTTACGTACCTGATTTACTAAAGTATCAATTGTTGTTGGGGTAGTGGGTTTTTCTTCTCCAGCTTCTAGTTCTGCAATTTCTCCCCACTCCAAACCCAATTCAGCGCAAATGGCTTGGAATATACCCTTGTCAACAGGTCGTCTTGCAAAAAAATTGATGATAGTTTGTCGGGTACGCCCAACAGCCCCAGCTAAGTATTCCTGAGTCCACCCCTTCAACTTAAATGCTTTGTTAGCTACTTCCAGTCCTGCTGTCGATGCTCGGAGTGACCTTGATGACCCTGCCATTAACCCACCACAACTTTTACATAAGTCTTACATAACCCCAACGCCTTTGTCTGGCCAAGGGTCAAGAAATCTGGGGTCTGATGGTAATTAGTTAAACCCCTGATTTTAAAGGTATCAAATGAATAAGCTTCAAAGACAGACGCTAACCCGCCGTCCAAACCGCTCTAGAAAATCTTTACTGTGGAGAATCAGGCAGCTATGCCGATTCTGGCAACCCATCGCAGGGTTTGTATTGACGGTACTAGGATTTTTAATTAAATTCTGGCAACCGATTCTGGCAGCGATCGCACAGTTAGTTGAGTGGGTATCCCATTTTTTGAGTGATTGGTAGTCGATGGATTACAACGGCGATCGCTTATCTGACCCCACCTGTGGTTTAGGAGCGATCTCTGTCCTGTCGCATACCAGGGACAAGAAATTATCCCAAGGCTATCGCCACTAATAGATTGATATCACTCACTGATAGCAGGGACTCAATCAGGAGTGTAGAACGCAGTATAGACAGTTGAGACAATCGCAACATGAGTGAATCTTATTAATGCGGATCACACCTCCAACCGTCCACTGTGCAGCCTGCATAAGCAATTTTAATCAGCCTACGAAAGAATGAGGGTTGTAGCGGTCGGACTGTAGGG